>NZ_JBIBYR010000015.1:0-214103 GCF_043083485.1 Streptomyces sp. NPDC014727
TCCACCCCCGCACCCCGCCACCCAGTCGGCAAGAAACAGCGCAAAACGGATATATCTCGACGCGGCGGGGCCGAGTAGCAGCCTTAAAGATCAAGCTTAGAGGACCCGGAAGTAGGCTTCGCGGGGCCGGGGCACGCACCTCGCGGCGTTGTCGTCAATCACCAACGCTACGCGTTGATTCAATCCTCCGCCTTGCGATGCACGCACCCCAGCCCCGCTCCTTCACCCGCGCTGCCTACCGCCGGGCCCTCGTATGCGTGGGCGCCTACTTCTTCTTGCCCTGGTTCTTCACGGCCTCGATCGCGGCCTTCGCCGCGTCCGGGTCGAGGTAGGTGCCGCCCGGCTTGATCGGGCGGAAGTCGGCGTCCAGCTCGTAGGCGAGCGGGATGCCGGTCGGGATGTTCAGGCCCGCGATGTCGGCGTCGGAGATGCCGTCGAGGTGCTTGACCAGGGCTCGGAGGCTGTTGCCGTGGGCGGCGACCAGGACCGTGCGGCCGGCCAGGAGGTCCGGGACGATGCCGTCGTACCAGTACGGCAGCATGCGGACCACGACGTCCTTGAGGCACTCGGTGCGCGGGCGCAGCTCCGGCGGGATCGTCGCGTAGCGCGGGTCGTCGCTCTGCGAGAACTCGGTGCCGTCCTCCAGGGCGGGCGGCGGGGTGTCGTACGAGCGGCGCCACAGCATGAACTGCTCCTCGCCGAACTCGGCGAGTGTCTGCGCCTTGTCCTTGCCCTGCAGGGCGCCGTAGTGGCGCTCGTTCAGCCGCCAGGAGCGGTGGACGGGGATCCAGTGGCGGTCCGCGGCTTCTAGCGCGAGCTGCGCGGTGCGGATGGCGCGCTTCTGGAGGGAGGTGTGCAGGACATCGGGGAGCAGACCGGCGTCCTTGATCAGCTCACCGCCACGGACTGCCTCCTTCTCACCCTTCTCCGTGAGGTTGACGTCCACCCAACCGGTGAACAAGTTCTTCGCGTTCCATTCGCTCTCGCCGTGGCGGAGGAGGATCAGCTTGTACGGTGCGTCGGCCATGAGCCCGAGCGTAATCGAAGCCCTATGGGCGCTGCGCGGGCCGGTCACAGGGCGGACGGGCCGCGCACGGGTGAGGTGGGTGAGCCGTGTCACAGGCCCGGGGCCAGGGACGATTGACGGGCGGCGTCAATTGACTGGCGGACCGCGATCCGGGATTCGTAATGTTCGGACAGCCATCGGGCCTCTTACCGGCGGTGCTCGTTCCGTACTTCCCTGGGGGGATCCCGTATGTCTGTCGCCGGTCTCAGACGGGCCGCACGCGAGTCCGTGTCCGGTCTCCCCAGGGAGTTCTGGTGGCTGTGGACGAGCACGCTGGTCAACCGCCTCGGTGGGTTCGTCGCCACGTTCATGGCGCTGTACCTGACCCTGGACCGGGGCTACTCCGCCTCGTACGCCGGTCTGGTCGCCGCGCTGCACGGGCTCGGCGGGGTCGTCTCCTCGCTCGGGGCGGGGGTGATGACCGACCGGCTCGGCCGTCGGCCCACCATGCTCATCGCGCAGAGCTCCACCGCCGTGTCCGTGGCCGTCCTCGGGTTCATGGTCCATCCGGTGGCCATCGCGGCCGTCGCCTTCGTCGTCGGCATGGCCAGCAACGCCTCGCGGCCCGCCGTGCAGGCGATGATGGCCGACATCGTCCGGCCCGAGGACCGGGTACGGGCCTTCTCGCTCAACTACTGGGCGATCAACCTCGGCTTCGCCGTCTCCTCCGCCGGGGCCGGGTTCGTCGCCGAGTACAGCTATCTCGCCGGGTTCCTCGGCGAGGCCGCGATGACGTTGGTCTGCGCCTTCGTCGTCTTCATGAAGGTGCCCGAGTCGCGGCCCGAGAAGGCGGCGGTGGTGCCCGGCCGTGCGGTCGTCGACGCGGACGAGGTCCGGCTCTCCACGGTGCTGCGTGACGGCCGGTTCATGAGCGTCGTCGGGCTGTCCTTCGTGATCGCGCTGATCTTTCAGCAGGGGTACGTGGGGCTGCCGGTGGCCATGGGGGCGGACGGGTTCTCCAGCTCCGACTTCGGCACCGCCGTCGCCGTCAACGGTGTGCTGATCGTGGTGCTCCAGATCCCGGTCACCCGATTCATTCAGCACCGCGATCCGCGTCGGCTGCTCATCGTGTCGTCGCTGCTGGCGGGGTACGGATTCGGGCTCACCGCCTTCGCCGGGTCGGTCGCCGTGTACGCGCTGACCATCTGCGTCTGGACGGTCGCCGAGATCGTCAACGCGCCCGTCCAGACCGGTCTCGTGGTCCGGCTCTCGCCCGCCCAGGGCCGCGGCCGCTATCAAGGGATGTACACGATGTCCTGGTCCGCGGCGGCGCTGGTCGCACCGCTGATGTCGGGTGTGGTGATCGACCGCTTCGGGGCGGCTTGGCTGTGGGGCACCTGCGCCGTCCTGGGGACCGGGGCCGCGCTCGGGTACTGGCTGCTGATGCGCAATCTGCCGGGCGAGAGCGGGGCGGACTCCGGGGGCGGCAGCCGGGTGGCGGAGAGCGGCGGGGGCGAAGGGAGCGGTGTCTCCGCCGCTGCCGGGGCCGAGCCTTCTGTCGAGCCGGCGGGCTGAGACGGGCTGGGACGGGACGGGGGGGGGGGGGGGGGGGGGGGGGGGGCGGGCGCCCCCCCCCCCCCCCCCCCCCCCCCCCCCCCCCCGGGCCGGGGGCCGAGTCTCACGCCGCGTGCAGCGCCAGCGTCGGTGAGAGACGGGACGCCCGCACCGCCGGGTAGAGGCCCGCGATCGTGCCGATCACCAGAGTCGCGCCGAAGCCGCCGCCGACCGCCCACGGTGGCACCACCCAGGGCAGCCCGCCGGAGTAGGCGTACACCCCGGTCGTCGCCGCGCCGAGCGACACACCCGCCAGGCCGCCCAGGCCGGAGAGCATCAGCGACTCCGTGACGAACTGGATGCGGATCTGGCCCCGGGTCGCGCCGAGCGAGCGGCGCAGCCCGATCTCGTACCGCCGCTCCAGCACCGAGATGATCATGGTGTTGGCGACCCCGACGCCGCCGACGAGCAGCGCGATGCCGCCCAGGCCCAGCAGCATGCTGCTGAATGCCCCCTCGGTCGCCGCCTTGGCCTGGAGCGCCGACGACGGGTCGGTGACCTTCACGTTCTGCGGGTTCTGCGGGTCGACCGTCGCCGCCATGACCTTGCGCACGTCCTGCACCGCCGCGTCGGCCGAGCGCTCGTACACCGAGGTCGGGTGGCCCTCGAAGCCCAGCAGGCGCTTCGCACCCTCCCAGCCGACCAGCGCGGAGCGTTCGATCTCCGGGGCGAGCGGCAGCGGGGCGAGGATGCCGACCACGGTGAAGTACCGGTTGCCTATCCACACCTGCCGGCCCGGAGCGGTGATGCCGAGACGCTCCGCGGAGACATGGCCGAGCACGACGGAGGGGTAGCGTCCGGTCGCGTTGTTGAGCCAGCTGCCGCTGTGGACCTCGCCGCGCAGCACCCGCAGCAGGTCGCCGGTGGTCGCCTTGACGACGATCCCGCCCGTGTCGTCCTTGTCGATCTTCTCGTTGCGGCGTGCGGTCGTGTCGAGGTCGGCGGTCGCGCCCACTTCCTGGACGCCCTTGATGCGGCCCACCATCCCGACGGCGTCCTCGGGCAGCTTGACGTCCTGCCCGGCGAACATCGAATCGCCGGGGGAGGCCACGAGCAGGTTGGTGCCCAGCTTGTCGAGTTCCCGGAGCAGCTGGGCCTGGCTGGAGGCGGAGATGCCCACCACCGAGATCATCGTCGCGATGCCGATGGCGATGCCCAGGGCGGAGAGCACGACCCGCATCGGCCGGCTGCGCAGTCCTGCCGAGCCGACGTGCAGCACGTCCCGGGGGCCGAGCCGGGCTGCTTTGAGCCGCCCCCGGCCGTCGGCTCCGCGGCCCGCGCGCCGCGCCCTCACTGGTCCGCTCCCGTCGGGGCGGGGGAGCGGCCGTTTCCGGAGATGTTGCGCACATCCGTGGACGGATCGCGCATGCCCGGGGACTGATCGCGTACGTCCGCGGACGGGTTGCGTACGTCCGCGACCACTTGGCCGTCCCGGATGCGCACCTCGCGCGGCAGGTCCCGGGCGATCTCGGTGTCGTGCGTGATGACCGCGATGGTGGCGCCCTCCCGGTTGAGGTCGCGCAGCAGCTTCATCACCGCTTCCCCGGACGCCGAGTCGAGCGCCCCGGTCGGTTCGTCGGCCAGCAGCAGCGCGGGTTCCCCCACGACGGCCCGCGCGATGGCGACCCGCTGTTTCTGTCCGCCGGAGAGCTGGTGCGGCTTGTGGTCGAGTCGGTCGGCGAGCCCGACCCGCTCCAGCGCGGCGGCGGCTTTGCGGCGGCGTACGGCACGGGAGAGGCCCGAGTACAGCAGGCCCTCCGCGACGTTGTCGCGGGCGCTGACGCCCGGCACCAGGTGGAACGCCTGGAAGACGAAGCCGACGTGCTGGGCACGCAGCGCGGAGAGCCTGCGGTCGGAGAGCGCCGCCACGTCGTGCCCCGTGATGTGGACCGACCCGGCGGTGGGGCGGTCCAGGGTGCCGATGATGTGCAGCAGCGTGGACTTGCCGGAGCCGGACGGGCCGACGATGCCGAGGAGTTCGCCCTCCTCGACGGTGAGGTCCACCCCGCGCAGGGCGGCGACCGGGCCCGGATACTCCTTGGTGACGCCCCTGAGGCCGACGACCGTGTTCATATCTTCGGCACCCCGACCTTCATGCCCTTGCGCAGCCCGCCGCCGGACACCTCGACCCGGCCCTCGGCGAACATGCCGAGCTCGACCTTCACGTCGCGGACCGTGCCGTCCTGGACGACCTGGAGGCCGAAGCCGCCGCCGGGCAGCGCGAGCAGCGCGTTCACCGGGACGCTGAGGACGTCCTTGCGCACTTCGCCGGTCAGGTTCACCGTGACCGGCGCCTGGTCGAAGCCGCCGACCTTGTCCGGCTTGTCGAAGGAGACGGTCAGGGTGACCTTGGGGCTGTTGTCCTGCGGGTCCTTGCCGGGCTTCGCCGTCCGGCCGACCGAGGAGACCGACCCGGCCGCGCTGCTGCCGTCCGGCAGATCCACGCTGACCTTGGTGCCCGCCTTGGCGAGCTGGGTCTCGGCGACGTCGAGCTCGAACGTCACGATGCGCTCGGAGCCGGTCGTGGTGAGGACCGGAGCGCCGGGCTGGGCCAGTTCGCCGACGGCTGCCTCGACGCTCTTGATCCGGACCTCCGCCGGGGAGAAGGCGATGTCCTGCGGCCCCACCGTTCCGGTCCGCTCTCTGTCGTGGGACTTCTGCCAACGCTTGACGGCGGCCGCGGTCAGCTCGGTGTACTCGTCGTCCGGGGTGAAGCCGGTGTAGCCGAGCTCCGCGAGGTTGCGCTCCAGCTGCTCCACGTCCCGGCCCCGGTCGCCGGGCTTCAGAGTCCGGTACATCGGCCCCGAGCCGTACATCAGCCACACCGCCCGGCCGTCGACCTCGTACAGCCGCTCGTTCCGCTTGACGGTCGAGCCGGTGTGCGGGGTCCAGGTCATGGTGCCTGCCGCGCCCGCGTTGACCTTGCGCTGCTTGTCGTAGCCGAGCGTTCCGTCCGCCTGGGCGCTGTCGCGCAGGTCGCGGCGCTCGACCGAGGCGGTGGCCGGGGGCAGCCCGGTGTTCCTCGGGCCGCCCGTCTCCCCGGCAGAGCCGAACTGGGTGAGAGCCAGTGACCCGGCCGCCACGGTGAGGACCGCCGCGGCGGCCACCATGACGCGTCCGCGCCTCACCGCCCGGCGCTTTCGCACGCCGCGTTGGCCTTTTCGAACTTCTTCATGTCCTTCTGCTGCATCGCGGGCGCCTGCGCCATCCCGCCGTCGAACTTCGGGTCGGGCATGTCGATGCCGTTCTTGCGCATGCACCGGGCGAAGGCGAGCATCTTGTCCTTCTGGGCCTGGGTGATCTCCTTGGGCTTGCCGCCGACCGATTTGTCCTGGCAGGCCTTGAACGCCTTCTCCATGGTCTCCTTGCTCTTGCCGCCGCCGTTGACGGTCATTGCGCGGCCGTCCTCGCCCGGCTTCGGCTCCGCGACGTCCAAGCCGTGCTCCCGCAGGCACTTGCGGTGCTCCAGGGCCTGGTCCTCGTCCGTCTTCTTGGTGCCCGAAGCGGATCCGCCGCTCTTGGTTCCGCTTCCGCCGCCGTCGCCCGAGCAGGCGGTGGCCGACAGGACGACGGCGGCGGCCATCAGGCAGGCGGCGACGACGCCGCGGCTCTGTGTGCGGGAGGTGGTCCGGCGGGAAATGACCGGGTTCATGAGGACTCCTCGTCCGTTGCTGACAGGCCGGATACGTACGGCTTGAGCCTGCGTGAGGACGCGGTTTCGTTTCTCTCAGCCCGGATGCTTACACCGACGAAACATCGCTTTGGGTTACACAGGACTCATGCGTGTGCTGGTGGTGGAGGACGAGGAATTCCTGGCAGGGATGATCGCCGAGGGGCTGCGCCGCGACGCCGTCGCGGTGGACATCGCCCCCGACGGCCGGGCGGCGCTGGACCGGCTTCGGTTCGGCGCGTACGACGTGATGATCCTCGACCGCGATCTGCCGGGGCTGCACGGCGACGAGGTGTGCCGGCGGGTCGTCGGCATGCGCCTGCTGACCCGGATCCTGATGCTCACCGCGTCCGGGACGGTACGGGACCGGGTGGCCGGCCTCGGGCTCGGCGCCGACGACTACCTGACCAAGCCGTTCGCGTACGACGAACTCCTCGCCCGGGTCCTGGCGCTCGGCCGCCGTGCCCGCCCCGCTCTCCCGCCGGTCCTGGAACGGGCCGGGCTGACGCTGGACACCGCCCGCCGCCAGGTCTGCCGCGACGGCCGCTACCTCTCGCTCTCCCGCAAGGAGTTCGCCGTGCTGGAGACCCTGCTGCGGGCCGAGGGCGCGGTCGTCAGCGGCGACGACCTGATCGAGGAGGTGTGGGAGGAGGACACCAGCTACCGCACCAACGCGGTCCGGGTCACCCTGTCCAAGCTACGCGCCAAACTGGGCGCGCCCCCGGTGATCGAGACGGTCCCGGGGGCCGGCTACCGCATCGGGGACGGCCTCGCTGACGGGCCGGGGGACCACGGCCCCGCGACCGGACCGGTGAACGGGCCGGCGGACCAGCCGGACGGCGGCTCCGCGGACCGGCCGGGGGAGAGCCGGTGAGGAGCGAGCGCGCCCGGCTCACCGCGCTGTACGGCGGACTGCTGGTGCTGGCCGGCGCCCTGCTTATGGGGCTGGTCTACCTGCTGGTCAGCGAGCGCCTCTATGCCAGTGTGCTGACCGCGGTGGCCCCGGCGGTCCCCGACGGGGCCACCGCCCCCGCCGTCCGGTCGGGCGTGGCCTCCACGCCCGAGCCGCCGTCGTCGGACTGGGCGCAGACCGTGGTCATGGAACCCGGGCAGTACGCGGTGGCCAAGAGGGTCACCACCGCGGCCGGGGACGCCGCGCTCAACCAGCTGCTGACGGTCTCCGGGGTCTCCCTCGCCGTCTACTCGGCGCTCTCCGTCGCGCTCGCCTGGTGGATGGCGGGCCGGGTGCTGCGGCCGGTCGGCGTCATCACCGCCCGCGCCCGCCGGCTCTCCGGCAGCAACCTGCACGAACGCCTCGCGCTGAAGGCCCCGCCCGGCGAGCTCAAGGAACTGGCCGACACCTTCGACGGGATGCTCGACCGGATCGAGGAGCTGGTCGCCGCCCGGCAGCGGTTCGCCGCCAACGCCGCCCACGAGCTGCGCACCCCGCTCGCCGTGCAGCGGGCCGCAGCCGAGATCGGCCTCGCCGACGACCCGCCGCCCGAGAAGGTCGCCTGGATCCGGGACAAGCTCATCGACACCGCCGCCGACAGCGAGCAGCTCATCGAGGGCCTGCTGCTCCTCGCGGTTTCCGACGAGGGCCTGCGGCGGCGCGAACGGGTCGGCCTGGACACGACCGCGGCCACGGTGACCGAGGCGCTGGAGGCGGAGGCGAAGGCACGGTCCATCACCGTCGAGGCGGAGGCCCGGCCGGTGTCGGTCGAGGGCGACCCGGTCCTGCTGGGCCATCTCGTGCACAACCTGGTCGCCAACGCGCTGCGCCACAACCACCCCGGCGGGACGGTACGGGCCCGGGTGGGGCCGGGCGGTCTGGAGGTCGCCAACTCCGGGCCGGTGGTGGACCCGGCGACCGTGCCGCTGCTGTTCGAGCCCTTCCGCCGGGCGCAGGCCCGCCGCCACGCTCCCGGTGAGGGGGCCGGTCTGGGGCTCTCCATCGTGGCGTCGATCGCGAGGGCGCACGGCGGCGAGGCGAGCGCGACGGCGAACCCGGGCGGCGGACTGACGGTCCGGGTCGTGCTGCCGACGTGCCCGTAGCGGGCGGCCGACGGCCCGGCGCGATCAGCGGCGGTAGAAGATCCGGTCCCGGTACTCCGTCATGACGCGCCCGTTCCATTCGTGGCCGCCGTCGACGTTCCCGGAACGCAGCATCGGCGGCTCGACCCCCCGTGCCACGAGCTGCTCCGCGGCGGCGGCCATCATCGCCTGCATCACCGCACTGGTGACCACCGTCGACGCGGGCGCGAACGGCGCCTCGATGCCCTCGACGGTCAGTTCCGCGTCGCCGATGGAGATCTTGCTGTCGAGCACGATGTCGCAGTGGTCCCGCAGGAAGCCGCCCGAGACGTGCCGGGACCGGGTGCCCTCCGCGTACGCCACCGAAGTGACGCCGATGACCTTCAAGCCGAGCGCCCGCGCGTTCATCGCCATCTCCACGGGGAGCGCGTTGCGCCCGGAGAGCGAGATGATCACGAGGACGTCGCCCGCCTCGGCGGGGCTGGAGTCGAGCACCGCTCCCGCCAGTCCGTCGACGCGTTCCAGCGCCGAGCCCAGGGTGGCCGGCATGACGTCGACCCCCACCGTCCCCGGCACGGCCAGCAGGTTCATCAGGGCGAGTCCGCCCGCCCGGTAGACGACGTCCTGCGCGGCGAGGGAGGAGTGCCCGGCACCGAAGGCGAAGAGCCGGCCGCCCGCGGCGACCGTGTCGGCGATCGCGGCACCGGCGGCCGCGATGGTGCCGGACTCCTCGTCGCGCACGCGCTCCAGCAGGCCGATCGCTGCGTCGAAGAACTGACCGGCCAGCGTGCTGTCGCTCATCGAGGAGGCCCTTTCCGGTGGGGTGGGGTGTCCGTGTCGCGGATCACGTTGCGGTCTGGACCAGTGACCTGTCAATACCGCCCACGCCGCTCCGCCGCCCGGTCGCCGCCCGGTCTCCGGTCGGCACGGCACGGTTGTCGGCGGTATGCGTCAGAATTGGGTCAGGGCCAGCGCGCAGCGCTTACGACGTTTTCATGTCACAGCATCGAGGGGCACGAATGTCCGGACTGATCGACACCACGGAGATGTATCTCCGCACCATCCTCGAACTCGAAGAGGAAGGTGTGGTCCCCATGCGCGCCCGGATTGCGGAGCGGCTGGACCAGAGCGGTCCGACGGTCAGCCAGACCGTGGCGCGCATGGAGCGCGACGGCTTGGTGCAGGTCGCGGGCGACCGCCACTTGGAGCTGACCGACGAGGGGCGCCGCCTGGCGACCCGTGTCATGCGCAAGCACCGGCTCGCCGAGTGCCTGCTCGTCGATGTGATCGGCCTGGAGTGGGAGCAGGTCCACGCCGAGGCGTGCCGCTGGGAGCACGTGATGAGCGAGGCGGTGGAGCGGCGGGTGCTGGAGCTGCTGCGTCACCCGACGGAGTCCCCGTACGGGAATCCGATCCCTGGGCTGGAGGAGCTGGGCGAGAAGGCCGAGGCCGACCCGTTCCTCGACGAGGGCATGGTGAGCCTGTCGGAGCTCGACCCGGGCGCGGAGGGCAAGACGGTGGTCGTGCGCCGGATCGGTGAGCCGATCCAGACGGACGCCCAGCTGATGTACACCTTGCGGCGGGCGGGCGTGCAGCCCGGTTCCGTGGTCAGCGTGACCCAGTCGCCCGGTGGCGTACTGGTCGGCAGCAGCGGTGAGGCGGCGGAGCTGGATGCCGAGGTCGCCTCGCATGTGTTCGTGGCCAAGCGCTGACGTGTGCCGCGCGGCCGTCGCCGACGGTCGCGGCGGCGACGGCCGCTGACCGGGTGCCGTCGAAGACGTCGAAGCGCACGGTCCGCTTTCCCTTTTTCCGTCCGGAAGTGCAGCGCCCGGACGGATCGCGTGCCAGGCTGTGGCTGAGGGATGCCTGAGAGTGTCGGCCAGCTGGTCGCGCGGTCGGGGAGGGAGCAGGCGCATGCGCCCGTCGTACTGGCATGTCCGGCATGTCCGGCACGTGAATCGAACGGTGATCGCCGTGGTCCCGGCCGCCCACGGGCCCGGTGCTGTCGCGGCTACGACCTCGATCGGGAGCCGCGCGGGCTTTGCCGGTGTTCCCGCGGCGGCTGCCCGCGTCCGTGCGGCCTCCGCCGGCATCTGTGCGATCCCTGTCGGTGCTCGCCCGACTCCTGCGGGCGGTTTCCGAACAGCAGAGGGCCCCGGCGCCATGCGGCGCCGGGGCCTGTCCTCCCCTGCTTCGACCCGGAGCCCCGAGCTCTCGAGGTCGATCCCCACGGGCCCTCATCCCCGAGTGGCCCGCCTCCCGGAGAAGATCTCCCCTCCGCGACCGCCGTCAATCCTTGGGACCGGTCACTCGAACGAGGGGTGTTGGATGCCAGAACCCGGTTTTCGAATAAAGGTTCGATAGCCTGGTGTGACGCGACCACACGGTGATCGAGCGGGATCAAGCGGTGATCGAGGACCAGAAGGGGGTGCCAGAACACATGGTGCGGCGCATCGATGTGACCGGGACCGACGGCGTACGCCTCGCGGCCTGGGAGTTCGCCGACCCGCCCAAGGGGCGTGCGGAGGGCGAGCGCGTCCCCGGGGTCTTATTGCTCCACGGCCTGATGGGCCGGGCCTCGCACTGGGCCCCGACCATCCGCTGGCTCGCCGAGCGGCACCGCGCCGTCGGACTCGACCAGCGCGGGCACGGCCGCAGCGAGAAGCCGGCCGAAGGCCCGTACACCCGTGACGCGTATGTCACCGACGCCGAGACGGCGATCGAGCAGCTCGGCCTCGGCCCCGTCACCCTCGTCGGGCATGCGATGGGCGCGCTCACCGCCTGGCAGCTCGCCGCGAAGCGCCCCGATCTCGTCCGGGCGCTGATCATCTGCGACATGCGGGCCTCCGCGCTCGGCGCGGCCTCCCAGCGCGAGTGGGAGGACTGGTTCACGTCCTGGCCGGTGCCGTTCGCGACGCTCTCCGACGTGCGGAAGTGGTTCGGCGAGGACGATCCCTGGGTGGAGCGGCCCAACCCGGCCCGCGGTGAGTTCTTCGCCGAGGTGATGGCCGAGCGGGCCGACGGCTGGCGTCCCGTCTTCTCCCGCCGCCAGATGCTCCACTCCCGCGCGACCTGGGTGTTCGACGCGCACTGGGAGGAGCTGGCACAGGTCCGGTGCCCGACCCTGGTGCTCCGCGGCCTCGACGGCGAGCTGGGCCGGGCGGAGGCCCAGGAGATGGTCCGCGTACTGCCGCGCGGGCAGTACGCGGAGGTGGCCGACGCAGGTCATCTCGTCCACTACGACCAACCGGAAGGCTGGCGGGCCGCGGTCGAGCCCTTCCTGGAGCAGTTCGCCGAGGACCCCCAGGAGGAGCGCGAGCCCGTCTCCCCGTAGATGCGAGCCCGTTTTCTCAAGCAGCTCAAGCAGCTCAAGCAGCTCAAGCAGCTCAAGCAGCTCAAGCAGCTCAAGCAGCTCAAGCAGCTCAAGCAGCTCAGGTAATCCGTGTAACTCCTGCAAGTGGTGAAACGTGCGAAAAGGGCCTGCCCCCCGACTTCTGAACTCGCCCGGGTGACAGGCCCTTTCCGAACAGCTCTCAGCCCTTGCTGACCGCCGCCAGGATCTCCGGGAGCCGTTTCGCCGTGCGGGGAGCGGCGATCCGCAGCCCCGCCCAGGAGATCAGCGCCCCGTACACCGCCCCGGCGGGCAGCAGCAGCCAGAGCCACTGCTCCAAGTCGCCGACGTGCAGCCAGATCGTCACCACGATCACGGGCGCGCAGAGCACCGACGCGGAGACCATGCCGCCGAAGAGCGAGATCCAGGCGAGTCCGGCCTGCCCCGGCGCCACATTCTTGAACGCCCCCTCCTGCGGGATCGAGTACGGGAAGTTCGCCGAGGCGACGGAGCCCGTCGCCAGCATCGCGCCCAGCAGGGCGAACGACAGCCCCATGGCTCCCGGCAGCGCACCCCAGTCGCCGAGAACCGCCGCCGTCACCACCATCACCATGATCGTGTACGGCAGCGTGATCAGCAGCAAGGCCAGCGCCCGCGCCCGCAGTTCGAGGTACGCGTCCCGGGTGGAGGAGATCGTCAGCGCGACCATCCAGAACGCGGAGGTGTCCTGCCCGAACTGGTTGTACATCTGGATGCCGAGCATTCCGGCGGCGAAGCAGCCGAAGTAGATCGAGCCGGTGCCCTGCATCGCGTTGAGCAGTGGCACGATCAGCCCGATCGCCAGTGCCGTGACCCAGGCGGCCTTGGTCTTCGGATCGCGCGCGATGTACCGCAGGCTGCGCTCCATCACCGTTCCGGTACGCCCGGCGGGCAGCAGCGCGGTGAGCCTGGAGCCGCCCTTGCCGGCCTTCTCGCGGCTCGTCCCGGCGGCGGAGAGAGTCGAGCCGTCCGGGGCCGTCATCAGCTTCACCAGACTCCGCTGCCACAGCCACAACAGCGCGAACAGCCCCGCCACGGACAGCAGCAGCTGGACGGCGGCCCGCCCGTACGAGCCCTGCGACGCGGAGTCGACTGCCCCGATCGCCGAGGCGGGCGGCAGCCAGCGCACCACGTCCGCGGCCGGTTCGAGCGCGGAGAGACCGCCCGCCTGACCGAGTCGCTGCGCACCGAAGTTGACGACCTGGAAGCCGACCGCGATCACCAGTCCGCTGAGCACCGCGAGATCGCGGCCCTTGCGTGATGTCAGCAGCCGGGTGTTGGCCGTGGCCACGGCCCGTGTCAGTGCCACGCACAGCACGAGCGTGAGCGGTGCGGCCACCACGGCGAAGACCGCGCCGCCCGCCCCGCGTGCCACCGCGAACGCCGAGCCGGCCGCCAGACAGAGCGTGAACAGCGGGCCGATCCCGACCAGTGACGCCGTCAGCAGCGCCGCGATCAGCGGGCGTGGCCGCAGCGGCAGCATGACCAGCCGGCTCGGGTCGAGCGTCTCGTCACCGCTGGGGAAGAACAGCGGCATCACGGCCCAGCCGACCGCCAGCACCCCGGTCATCAGGATGACGAGGGTGCCGACATGGGCGTGCCCGCGCAGCGCGATCAGCCCGATCAGCTGGCTCGCGGCGACCAGCAGGGTGAAGACGATGGAGGTGATGTACGCGGCCCGCCGGCCGGCCGACTGCCGCAGCCCGTTGCGCAGCAGGGTCAGCTTGAGCCGTACGAAGACGGGGACGAGCCCCTCGCCGCCGCTCGGGCGGGGGACGGTCCCCGCGGGGGTGTCGAGCACGCTCATCGGTCGCCGCCCAACCAGTCCAGGGAGTCGTCGGTGGTCCGGGAGTTCGCGCCGACGAGTTCGAGGAAGGCGTTCTGCAGCGAGGACGCCTCGCCGCGTACCTGGGCCAGGGTGCCCTGCGCCCGGATCGTGCCGGCGGCCATGACGGCCACCCAGTCGCAGAGGGACTCCACGAGTTCCATCACATGGCTGGAGAAGACGACGGTCGCCCCCGAGTGGGTGTATCGCTCCAGCACCTCGCGGATGGTCTGCGCCGACACCGGGTCGACGCCCTCGAACGGCTCGTCCAGGAAGAGCACTTCGGGGTTGTGCAGCAGTGCCGCCGCGAGTCCGATCTTCTTGCGCATGCCGGTCGAGTAGTCGACGACCAGTTTGTGCTGGGCGCCCGCCAGACCGAGCACGTCGAGGAGCTGGGTGGCCCGCTTGTCGACCTCGGCGCCCGGCAGCCCGCGCAATCTGCCGGTGTACGCGAGGAGTTCGCGCCCCGAGAGGCGTTCGAAGAGCCGCAGCCCTTCCGGGAGCACGCCGATCCTGGACTTCACCTCGACCGGGTCGCGCCACACGTCGTGGCCGCCGACCTCGATCAGCCCGTGGTCGGGGCGGAGCAGTCCGGTGACCATCGACAGCGTGGTGGTCTTGCCCGCACCGTTGGGTCCCACCAGACCGATGAACTTGCCCGCGGGCAGCTCCAGATCGATCCCGGCGACCGCCGTCTGCTCCCCGAACCGCTTCCACAGTCCCTGTACGCGAACGGCGGGTGGCGCCACCGGCGCTCCACCCGCCGCTGCCGCTTCGCCCGCCCCTATGGCCCGGTCGGTCTCTGTCCGGTCCCGCATGATGCACTGCCTTTCGGTGTCCCCGTGTATGGGGACACTCTACGAAAGCACCCCCTACAAGAGGCGTGCCCGTGCGTCGGCTGTTTCCCTCACGCAGGCGTAGGCGAGCGGGCCGATGAGTTCCTCCACGTCCGGCAGCCACCGGTTGGCGGGGCTGGGGCGGCGGACCCACTGCACCGCACCGCGCCCGCCGACCCGGCTCGGCGGCCCCGTCAGGCAGTGGCCCTCACCGCGGCCGACGAGGTCGATGGCGTCGGCCCGCCGGCCCAACTTGCTTACGAGCCCGTCCACCTCGGCCGCCGCGCCGGGCAGGACGAGGAAGAACATCCGCCGGTCGGGAGTGCGGGTGACGGGCCCGAGCGGCAGGCCCATCCGCTCGATCCGGGCCAGTGCGAGGAAGCCGGCGGTCTCCGGTACCTCGATCGCGTCGAAGGTACGGCCGATGGGCAACAGGATCGACGCCCCCGGGTGCTCGGACCACATCCGGCGGACCGCGGCGCCGCTGCCGGTCGCCCGGCCCGCCCAGTCCGGTCCGGTGGGATGGGCGCCGGGGGAGGCGCAGCCCGCCTTGCCGCACGAGCACTCCTCGACCCCCTCCACCGCCTTCAGCCAGGTGCCGGGGCACACGTCCCAGTGCCGCTCCTCCGCGTACCGCACCGCGGCGTCGAGCAGTTCCTCGCCCCGCTGTCCGGGGAGCTTCGCGGCTTCCGTGACTTTGTCGGGCTCTTCGACTCCGATGGGCTCTTCCACGAACTTCACAACTGCCGCCATCAACCGGGGTTACGGGCGTGCCGGGCGCGGTCACGGCGTACCGATCCGGCACGCGGGGCGCATGGATGCATGGGCGGGGGCGCGCGTGAGGTGGTGCCGGGCCGGGCGGGTAGCCCCCTACGGGTAGCTCCGGAACGGTCGGCCTCTGTCATATGCCGACATGAATGGCAAGGAACACGACGGACGTGACGATCACGATGAATGTGCGCATTTTCCGTGTAATTGCCGGGCAGTGATCCGCTCATCGATCACTGCGGCCTCAGGGGGAAACATGGCAGCCAGGCCTCTCGTCGCCCGCCAGCCGAACGAACGGCTCCAGGCGCTCATTCAGGAAGCCGGGTGCTCCAACGCCGGCCTAGCCCGCCGCGTCAACATGGTCGGCGCGGAGCGCGGGCTCGACCTGCGATACGACAAGACCTCCGTGGCCCGTTGGCTGCGTGGACAGCAACCACGCGGCAGGGCACCGGGAATCATCGCCGAGGCGCTCGGCCGCAAGCTCGGCCGTACGGTCACGATCGACGAGATCGGCATGGCCAACGGCAAGAACCTGGCGTCCGGCGTCGGCCTGCAGTTCGCCCCGACCGTGATCGGCGCGATCGAGCAGGTCTGCGAGCTGTGGCGCAGCGATGTCGGCCGCCGGGACTTCCTGTCCGGATCGACGGTCGCCTCGTCGGCGCTGGTCGAGCCCAGCCGCGACTGGCTGATCACCGGCGCCGACCCACAGGTGGCGCGGGGCGCCGGGGCCCGCGTCGGGATGTCGGACGTGGAGGCGGTGCGGGCGATGACGACCGCGCTGGTCGACCTCGACCACCGGTTCGGCAGCGGACATGTGCGGCCGGTCCTCGTCCATTACCTGAACAGCGTGGTCTCCGGGCTGTTGTCGGGGGCGTACCGCGAATCGGTCGGCCGGCAGCTGTTCGCGGCAGTGGCGCGGCTCACCGAACTCGGCGGGTACATGGCGGTCGACACAGGCCAGCCGGGGCTCGCCCAGCGCTACTACATCCAGGCGCTGCGCCTGGCCCAGGCGGCGGGCGACCGGGCGTACGGAGGCTACGTACTGGCCGCGTCGATGAGTCATCTCGCCGCGCAGCTCGGCAATCCGCGCGAGATCGCCCAGCTGGCACGGGCCGCGCAGGAGGGGGCGCGTGGCCGGGTCACCCCGCGGGCGGAGGCGATGTTCTACGCGGCGGAGGCGCGCGGACACGCCCTGCTCGGCGACGCCCGAACCTGCCAGGCCGTGACGGGCCGGGCGCTGGCGGCCATGGAGCACGTCGAGCCGGACACCGGGGACGACCCCGACTGGATCGCCCACTTCGACCACGCCTATCTCGCCGACGAGCTGGCGCACTGCCACCGCGACCTCGGCCAGGCAGAGGCGGCCGCACGGCGGGCGAAGGAGTCCCTGGACGGACATCCGGAGTCCCGGACCCGCCGCCGCGGCATCGGTCTGGTGCTCCTCGCCACGGCCCAGGTCCAGTTGCGCGAGATCGAACAGGCCTGCCACACGGGGACCCGGGCCATGGAACTGCTGGGGTCGGTGCGCTCCAGCCGGGGTGCGGAGTATCTCGACGATCTGCAGCAGCGCCTGATGCCCTACGGGGACGAGTCTGCGGTGCGGGAGTTCGGTGCGCGGCTGGAGCTCCAGGCGGCGTGATCGCGGGCCGTGCCGACGAGCCGCGTCCGGGTGCCCGCTCGACCGCGTCCGGGGGGCGCCGGGTGTCACCGCGTCTTGTGAAGGGGTGGTGACTGACAACACGCGCTTGGCGAACGGCCACGACCACCCGATAGCGTGAGCCGACGATTCCGTAGGTTGACACGTAGGAGTCCCGGTGACGCAGAGCGGACAGGGTGACGAGCAGCAGCTTCCTGCTGTACGGCCCGCGCACGAAGGTGTCGTGCTGCCCGCGGGTGGCGGCGAGCCCTGGATACCAGGGGGGCCCGCGGATCAGGCCGCCCCGGCGGGCGGCCAGCCGTGGGGGCAGCCGTGGGGGCCGCAGGCGGCGCACCAGGACGCCTCGTCGCACCCACAGGCACAGGCACAGGGGCAGGGCCAGTACGGCCAGGGCCAGTACGGGCAGGGCCAGTACGAGCAGGGCCAGTACGGCCAGGGCCAGCCGGCGCAGCAGTACGGGCAGCCGCAGGCCCAGCCCTTGCCTCCCATGCAGCCCCAGCAGCCCCAGCAGCCCCAGCAGCCCCAGCAGTCTTATGCGCAGCCGCTGCCGCCGGAGGCCGTGCCCGGCATGAGCACGGGCGGCGACGCGGAGGCCACCCAGTACATCGCCCCGATGCCCGCCGGACCGCCGCCGGGCGGGCTGCCGCCGGAGAGCCCCGCGGAGGCCACCCAGTTCCTCAGCCATGGAGCGCCGCAGCCGCAGCCGTACCAGCAGCCGCCGGCCGCGCCCGGCGGCGACGCCGAGGCGACCCAGTTCATCCCGCCGGTTCCCGGCGGGGCCCCGTACGACATCAGGCCCGGTGCTCCCGGCGACCGGCAGCCGCCCGCCGAGTTCGACAACCTGTTCCGTAACGACGAGCCCGCGGGCGCCACCCAGCAGATGCCCCGGCTCGATCCCTCGCAGCAGTACCAGGGCGCCCACCACGCCCCACAAGCACCACGGACTCCGCAGCCCCAGTACCAGCCCGTGGACGAGGGGCCGCAGGGGCGGGGCGGGGAGCGCAAGAAGCGGGCGCACGTCACGCTCATCGCGGCGGTCGTGGCCGGCTGTGCCGTCGTCGGTCTCGGCGCGGGTGCCCTGATGAGCGGCGGCGACGAGGACAAGGACAACAAGCAGCCGGTGGCCGCCGCGAGCCCGTCCGCCGACCAGCCCACCACACAGACCGCGGCCGATCCGGCGCAGCCGCAGGCCGAGGCGCTCGACAAGCTGCTGGCGGACAGCAACAACAGCCGTGCCGCCGTCATCGGGGCCGTCGAGAAGACCAAGAGCTGCAAGGATCTGGACCAGGCCGTGACCGATCTGAAGGGCGCCGCCCAGCAGCGCCGCGATCTGGTGACCCGGCTCCAGGAGCTGAACGTCGACAAGCTGCCGAACCACCAGCGGCTGACCGCCTCCCTCACCAAGGGCTGGCAGGCGTCCGCCTCCGCCGACGACCACTACGCCGCGTGGGCCGAAGAGGCCAAGCACGGCAAGAAGATGTGCAAGCACGGCACGGCCCGTACGACGTCCGAGACGCAGCAGGCCACCGCCCAGAGCGGCGAGGCGAGCAAGGCGAAGCGCGAGGCGTCGGGGCTGTGGAACTCGATCGCGTCGAAGTACGGGCTGACCCGGCGGGAGGCGACCCAGCTCTGACGGGGAATCCGGACCCTTCGGAGATCAAGGGGTGAGACGCCGGGGGCGGAACCCCCGCCCCCGGTGTCTCACCCCTTCGCGCTGGCGTCCGACAGCGTCTTCGCGACGTCCACGAAGCCCTTCGTGTCGGCGACGAGCCGTCCGTTGCGCACCACCTGGAACGTCACCTTGCTGTTCACGATCCGTGGATACGCCGACGAGCCGATCATGTCGTCGAAGCGCCAGCGCAGCACCGGTGTGAGGCCGCCGGTGTCGACCGGGGTGCCGTGGTTGAGGGCGGAGACGAGCTTCCCGGCGGTGATCCGTGGGGCGTCGATCGCCTTCACGAGCTCGTTCAGCGCGGTGTACGCGACCCACGTGGTCTGGACGCCCGTGTCGGCCGGGTCGATCCGGTTGTCGCCGAAGGCGTGCTTACGGATCACCTCCCGCATCCGGTCCCAGCGGGCGTCGCCCGAGTCCGGGTACCAGCCGGTGAGGTACGCCCCCTCGAACGGACTGTTCCGGCCGCCGGTGCTGTCGATCAGCGGCTGCCCGACGCTGCCGAGGACGGATGAGATCCGTACGTTCCCGTAGGACGGTGCGAGCCTGCGGAAGGAGTCGAAGAACGTCTCCGTGCTGTCTCCCAGCACGGCCGTCACACAGCCGTCGACCGGCCCCGCCTGCTGGAGCGCCCGCCCGGCGGCGTCGTCGTACGAAGTCGCCGTCTCCGCCGCCCGGATGTCGGCGGGCCGGGGCCGCCCGGCCTCGGTGAGACCGGTGTTGAGGAGCCAGGACTGGCCGTCGCCGCCCAGGGTGTCGGGCCGCACCACGGACACCCGTGCGCAGGTGCGCGCCAGCTGACGGGCGTTGCCCGCGAGCAGCGCCGCCTGGCCGCCGTTGACGGGGTAGGAGCTGTAGCTGCTGAACTCCTCGTCCGTGGCTCCGTATCCGCCGATGTACGGGATCCCGGCGTTCTCCAGCGGCGCCATGAAGGACGACCCGTGGCGGCTGTACGAGCCGACGACCGCCGCCGCCTTCTCCTTGACGGCCCGCCGGGCGCAGTTCGCCGCGCCGGCCGAGGTGTCCGACTCGTCGCAGGTGACGACGCGCAGCTTGTGTCCGTCGAGCCCGCCGTCGCCGTTGACCCAGCGGGCGTACGCGCGCGCCATGGCGGTCATGCCCGCCATGTTCACCGTGTCCGGCCCGCTCTTGCCGCCGGGCGCCCAGGTCACCACGGTGAGGGGCTCCCTGGAGTCCCCCGACGCACCAGGGAGCACACCGCAGCCGGTGACCAGCAACGCCCCGACCGCCGCCGTACTTGTGAGGAACTTGTAGGAGCGGGGGGAAGTGAGGCGTCGCCGTCCGGTCATGGGCATGAACGTTTCCGCCCGTGGGGTAACGCCGCTGTGTGCTCAGTGCAACGCACGGTGACATCCGGGTGAATGACAGGGGCCTGTGCGAGGAGCCGGAAAGGGAACGTACGATCGACAACCGTGCAGCAAGGTTCGGAGAACACTTCCCGTCGCGGCCGTCGCTCCTCCACCATGGGCGGCATGCCGCTGAATGACATGCCTTGGTGGCGCTGGCGCAGCAACGTGCGCTCGGCGCTGCACATGCTCTCCGACCCCGTCTTCCATCACGAGTGCTGGCTGGTCGGCCGGGAGGGGTACGGCGACGTCACCGACGCCGTGTACCGCCTGGTCGAGGACACCTGGCTGGACAACTGGTCCGCCGAGAAGTACGTCGGGACGATCTTCCGCGACGCCAACGAGTCCGCCCTGGTCGATGTCGCCGTGCTCCGGGTGCTGCGCATCATGCACCAGGTCGGTGCGGATGCACCCGTTTCGGCGTATCTGGAACACCACGGCTGGCCGGAGGCCGTACGGGCCGCACGCGAGGCCCATGTGCTGCTCGCCACCCACGACGGCGAGGACCCGGACACCCCGCCGCGCTCCCTGGACGTGCTCCGCATCATGACCAGGACGGCCTGAGACCGGTCCGGTGTGGCACGCTACGGGAATGACCGAGCCGCAGCCTGCTGAGACCACCCACGACCAGTACGTCCTCACGCTCTCCTGCCCGGACAAACAGGGCATCGTGCACGCCGTGTCGAGTTATCTCTTCATGACCGGCTGCAACATCGAGGACAGCCAGCAGTTCGGCGACCACGACACGGGCCTGTTCTTCATGCGCGTCCACTTCTCCGCGGACAGCCCGGTCACCGTGGAGAAGCTGCGGGCCAGCTTCGCCGCGATCGGCGACTCCTTCCGGATGGACTGGCAGATCCACCGCGCCTCGGAGCGGATGCGGATCGTGCTGATGGTCAGCAGATTCGGCCACTGCCTCAACGACCTGCTGTTCCGCTCCCGGATCGGGGCGCTGCCGATCGAGATCGCCGCCGTCGTCTCCAACCACACGGACTTCGCCGAGCTCGTCGGCTCGTACGGCATCCCCTTCCGGCACATCCCGGTGACCAAGGAGAACAAGGCCGAAGCGGAGGCGGAGCTGCTGGAGTTCGTTCGCGAGGAGAATGTCGAGCTGGTCGTCCTGGCCCGCTACATGCAGGTCCTCTCGGACGATCTGTGCAAGCAGCTGAGCGGCCGGATCATCAACATCCACCACTCGTTCCTGCCGAGTTTCAAGGGCGCCAAGCCGTATCACCAGGCGCACGCCCGTGGTGTGAAGCTGATCGGTGCGACGGCGCACTATGTGACCGCGGATCTCGACGAGGGGCCGATCATCGAGCAGGAGGTCGAGCGGGTGGGCCACGACGTCACGCCGGACCAGCTGGTCGCCATCGGCCGCGATGTGGAGTGCCGGGCGCTGGCGCGGGCGGTGAAGTGGCATGCGGAGCGCCGCATCCTGCTCAACGGCCGCCGTACGGTGATCTTCTCCTGAAGCCCTCCCGACGCGGGCACTAGAGGCGGCTCAAGGACGCCGCGGCACAGAGCACGTCGCGGATCGCCTCACGGTCCCCCTCCTGGCCGGCCGCCGCCTCCACCGGGGACACGTGCCCGGCCACGAGCCGGCAGAACTCGACGCCGTCCAGCGCGACCTGCGCCACCGTGTGCGCGGGCGAGCCGACCGCGGCCGGGGAGTCCAGCGGGATGTACCAGTCCCCGCCGCCCGAACCCTCGACCTCCAGATGCAGCGAACGGCCCGGTGAACCGGCCGGCACCAGATGGCGGGCGGGCCCGGCGAGACCGGATCTGCGGCGCTCGGCGAGGGCGGCCGGGAGGAGCCGGGCGGCCAGGTCGACCATCCGGTTGAGATGGGCGGCGGACGGCGCTTCGTACGGATAGTCCACCGCCTGCGCGATGTCACCGCCGTGCACCCAGCACTCGAAGGCCCGGTCCAGCAGGGAGTCGTGCATCGGAAGGGCGAAGTCCCCGTACGAGACGGAGAGCTCGGCGACGCCGCGGCCGGCGAAGGACACCGTACGGATGAGGGCGTGGCTCTGGTCCCGCCACGGTTCGCGGATCGTGCGGGTGGGTGGCCGCCGGGAGGCGGACCAGTGCTTCTCCGTGCGCGCGGTGGGGGAGAGCGGCCACTCGTCACCCCGGCCCATGACGCCTTCGCCGAGCGGTACGTCGAGGCCGAGGGCGGTACCGACCAGCCCGTCGACGGCCATGAGATGGCCGATGACGCCCGCGACCGTCGTCTTGCGTCTGGCCTCCTGCTCCTCCTCGAACCACTTCAGCCGCACCGGGGCGTGCCACTCCGAGGCGCCGATGTCACGCAGCAGCGCGTCGAGCCGCGCGGTCTCCGCGTCGTACGGGGCGGCCCAGTCCGGCACCGGGATCCTGGCCGGGCGGCGGCTCAGACAGGTCTCGATCACCCGGGAACGCAGCGCCGGATCGAGATCCAGGCTGCGGTCGGTCTGCAGCAGGCCGACCGCGTCGCGCAGCCGCAGGGCCTCGTCCGCACAGGCCGCGCACTCGGTCAGATGTGCCTCGACGGCCTCGGTCTCCGCCGCCGAGCAGGCGGCCAGGGCCCAGGCGCCGAGGAGGGCCTTGAGGACGCTATGGGAGAGCACCGGGGCCGGTGCGGCGGACGGGTCCGATGGTTCCGGTGGTGCCACGGCAGATTCCGGTTCCGGTGTCGTCGGTTGCGGGGCCGGCCGGGATTCCCCGGGCAGGGTCGGGAGCACGGGTGAGGGCACGGTCGGCGGCACAGGCAGGGCGTCGAGATCGAGGTCGTCCGCTGCGGTTCGCGGTCCCGGTATGCGCGGCGCGCCCCGCACGTCGTCGTCGCGCCCTTCCCCCTCACGGCCGTCCGCGTCGTCGTCACCGGTCACAGATGCCGTCCGTATCCGGGTGGCGACGACCCCTCCAGCGGGCGGGTGTGCGCGGTGGAGAGCAGTTGCAGTCCGAGCCGGAGCCGGCGGCGGGCCTCGTCCTCGGTGACCCCGAGGTCGGCCGCGGTCTGCCGGCAGTCCCGGCGTTGCACGTACGCGAGCTCCAGCGCGGCCCGCAGCGGGGCGGGCATGGACGCGACGATGTAGTCGGCACGGGCGGCGGCCGTGGCCCGGCGCACCCGCTCCTCCAGGTCGTCGGGGGGCGCGGCCCCGTCCTCCCCGTCCGCACCGCCCCGCGCGGTGTCCTCCTCGCACAGCCGGCGCACGGACTGGCGGTGTGTGAGCCGGGCCACCCAGGACCGCATCGAACCCTGCTGCGGGTCGTAGGCGTTCGGGTTCTCCCACACGTAACCGAAGACCTCGCGGGTCACGAGGTCGGCGGCGGTCTCGTCGTCGAGCATCCGGTGGGCCTGGCTGTGCACGAGGGAGGCGAACCGGTCGTAGAGCTCGCCGAGAGCGGCCGCCTCGCCGCGTGCCAGCCGCTGCTGCATCTTGCGGTCCCAGCGGGGTGGTGCGTTCTTCGTCATACGACCCCCAGCCCTGTTCCCCTCGTCACACCGAATGTAGTCGGGGCACCGACCGGGCACGCCCCTTTGCGGCAAGTACGCCCCTGAGGAGGCCCGGGATGATAAGGAATGCGGCATCGCGCGACGGTGGGATCGGACCCGAAAGCGATCATTTCTGCCCGAACCCGGCTGTGTCCTGTCGACCGGCCCGGTGTTTCATGGGTCTGCGGCGGGGGCAGCCGCGAGAAGGAACGGAAACTTCCGGATCGTCGGAATCCCCGGAACGAGAGGCCCAGTCACGTGACACTGAAGGTGGCCGAGACCGTGCAGGACGACTGGACCGTGCTGCGCATACGCGGCGAACTGGATCTGCTGACGTCGCCCGCCGTGCGGCAGTCCGTCCATGAGGCGGTGGCCGCGGGGCGCCACGATGTGGTGCTCGACCTGTCCGAGGTCCTGTTCTGCGATTCCAGCGGTGTCGGGGTACTGATCGCCTCCCGCCGCCTGATGCGTTCCTGCGGGGGCCGGCTGCGGCTGATCCTCCCGGCCCGCGGCGCGGAGGAGGGATCCCACGTCAACCGGGTGCTCGCAGCCCTCGGCGTACGCCGTCTCTTCGAGGTCTACCCCGACCGGTACGCGGCCGTCGACGACGAGGCCCAGCCGCTCTCGGCCTGAGGCGTGGAGCGAGAAGCGCGCGACGTCGCTGACCATCGCGGGCGAGGCCGTAAGTGACACGTGGCGCCGGTCGGCGTCGTACGCTCCCCGCATGGACAGCGCAGAGTATGAGCGCAAGATCGCCTTCCGCTTCGCCGCCTTCGACCAGGACGGCAACGGATACATCGATCGCGCGGATTTCAGTGCCGCCGCGGCCCGTCTGCTGACCGAATTCGGTACGACGGCCCGCTGCGACAAGGGGCAGGCGCTCTACACCGGAGCCGAGGCCCTCTGGCAGGGCATGGCGGGCATCGCCGACGTCGACGGGGACCAGCGCGTCACCCGGGAGGAGTTCGTGGGCGGGGCGGTGAAGCGGCTGCGCGACAACCCGGAGCGCTTCGCGGAGATCGCCCGCCCCTTCCTGCGCGCGGCGCTCGCCGTGGCGGACCGGGACGACCAGGGCGCGGCCTCCGTCCCCGGCGTGGAGCGGGCCCTGCGGGTGCTGGGCGCGAGCGCGGAGACGGCGGGTCTCGCGGCGCGGAGCCTGGACACGGACCAGGACGGCAGGATCACCGAGGACGGGGTGGTGGCGGCGTTCGCCACGTACTTCACCGTGATCGAACCGGACGCGTAGGAGCGGGCGGGGAGGGGCGGGCGGAACGAGCTCCCCCCGCGCCCCGCCGGAGCACTCCGCGGGGCGCCGACCGCACCGGACCCGTCCGGTGAGGGGGGGCGGGGCGACAGCCCCCTCCCCTCCCGTCAGGAGAACCGCTCCCGCAGCCGGTACTTCAGCACCTTCCGCAGCGTCTCGTTCCGCGGCAGCGCCTCCACCACCTCCAGCTGTTCCGGCAGCTTGTGCACGGAGAGGCCCGCCGCCCGCAGATGGCCGGTGATCCCCGGCAGGGTCAGGGGCGTGGCGCCCGCAGGCTGTTCCACGACCGCGCAGACGCGTTCGCCGCGCTCCGGGTCCGGCAGCCCGATCACCGCCACGTCCCCGACGTCCGGGTGCCGGTGCAGCAGGTCCTCTATCTCCTTGGCGGAGATGTTCTCGCCCTTGCGGATGATGATGTCCTTGAGCCGCCCGGTGAGCACCAGGTGCCCGCTCGGCTCGACCCGGCCGACATCACCGGTGATCAGGAACCCTTCCGCGTCGAAGGCCGCCGCCGTCGCCCCCGGGTCCAGATAGCCCTCGCAGACGGCCTCCCCGCGGAGCCGTACCTCGCCCTCCGTGCCCTGCGGCAGCGCCTTGCCGTCCTCGTCGGTGATGCGTATGTCCATGCCTTCGGGCGGACGCCCCTCCGTCCCGGCGAGGTGCTCCGCGGTGTCGTCGGGGGCGCCCATCGTGATCATGGGGACCTCGGTCATGCCGTACCCGTGGGTCAGCTGGACGCCCATCTCCCGCACCACCGCGTGGTAGAGCTCCGGCGGCTTCGGTGCCCCGCCGCCGGCCAGCAGTCGCAGGCTGGGGATCAGCTTCCGGCCCGGGGTCCTGCGCTGTTCGGTCAGGAACATCGAGTAGAACGCGGTGGACCCGCCCGCGACCGTCACCCCGTGGCGCCGGTAGCCCTCCAGTGCCTCCGGCATCGCGAAGTGCTCGAAGAGGACCGCCGGGAAGCCGTACAGCAGCAGCATCACCGCGTAGTCCGGCCCGCCGACATGGGCGAACGGGAAGGCCACCGAGCCGATGTCGGCCGTCGACAGGCGCAGCGCGTGGGCCAGGCAGGATCCGCCCGCGATCAGGCTGCGGTCGGTGTGCAGGACCCCCTTCGGGTCGGAGGTGGTGCCCGAGGTCCAGTAGATCCAGCGCACCGCCGTCCCGTCGGAGGGCGGGGGAGGCAGCACGGACGGGTCGCCGTCCGGCAGTGACGCGTACGCCTCGAAGACCAGCGGCGGGTGTTCGGCACCCGCCGTCAGCCGGTGTGCCATCGCCGTGTGGTCGAAGCCGCGCCAGGTGCCCGGCACCGCGAAGAAGCCGGCCTTCGACTCGCGCAGCGCGAACCCCGCCTCGCGGTCCCGGTAGAACGGGATGACGGGCGACTGCACGGCCCCGATCCGGGTCAGCGCGAACGACAGCAGCACCGTCTCCAGGCGGGTCGGCAGCTGCCAGGCGACGACACCGCCGGGGCGGACGCCCATGCCCCACAGTCCGGCCGCGACCCGTTCGCCGCGGTCGCGCAGCTCACCGAAGGTGAGGGTGCGGTCGTCCTGGATCAGGAACGGGCGGTCCGGCGTCAGGGCGGCCCGGCGTTCGACGAGCTCCCAGAAGGTGCCCGATGCGCTCAGCGCGTGTGCGGTCTCGTTCACGGCGAACCCCTCACAGCTGACGGGTAGTCAGATCGTGCGCAGAGCGTAGAGCGCTGCGCCTTGTCGGTCCAGGGGTGCGGGGCTAGCCTGAGGATCGAAGTAGATCTGACGGACCATCAGAAACGCTCGTAAGGAGACGGCCCGTCGGAGCCACGGCCGGAAGACCTCAAGCGTGCGCCGAAGGGGACACCATGACGGAACTGCCTCGGATCGTCAGCGTCGACGACCATGTGATCGAGCCGCCGCACCTCTTCTCGACCTGGCTGCCCGCCAAATACCGCGAGCGCGGCCCGCAGCCGCTCACCGCGGGCATCGGCGAGCTGGCGTACACCGGGGGCAAGTACGTCATCACGATGGACCCCGACGGGCCGCCCACCGATTGGTGGATCTACGAGGACCTGAAGTTCCCGTACAAGCGGAACATCGCTGCCGTGGGCTTCGACCGCGACGACATGACGCTGGAGGGGATCACCCGGGCCGAGATGCGGCCCGGCTGCTGGGACCCGGCCGAGCGCCTCAAGGACATGGACCTCAACCACGTCGAGGCGAGCCTCTGCTTCCCCACCTTCCCGCGCTTCTGCGGCCAGACGTTCGCCGAGGCCCAGGACAAAGAGGTGGCGGTCGCGTGTGTCCGCGCCTACAACGACTGGATGGTGGAGGAGTGGTGCGGCGACAGCGGCGGCCGGCTCATCCCGCTCTGCATCATCCCGCTCTGGGACATCGACCTGGCCGTGGCGGAGATCAGGCGCAACGCGGCGCGCGGGGTGCGTGCGGTGACCTTCTCCGAAATCCCCACGTACCTCGGCCTGCCGTCGATCCACACCGGATACTGGGACCCGTTCTTCGCGGCCTGCCAGGAGACCGGCACGGTCGTCAACATGCACATCGGGTCCAGTTCCCAGATGCCCGCCGCCTCCCCCGACGCCCCGCCCGCCGTCCAGGCCAGCCTCTCCTTCAACAACGCCATGGCCTCGATGATGGACTTCCTGTTCAGCGGCGTCCTGGTGAAGTTCCCCCGGCTCAAGCTCGCCTACAGCGAGGGCCAGATGGGCTGGATCCCGTACGCCCTGGAGCGCGCCGACGACGTCTGGGAGGAGCACCGGGCCTGGGGCGGGGTGCGCGACCTGATTCCCGAGCCGCCGTCCACGTACTACTACCGCCAGATGTTCTGCTGCTTCTTCCGCGACAAGCACGGGGTCGCCTCGCTCGACGTCGTCGGACGGGACAACGCCACCTTCGAGACCGACTACCCGCACGTCGACTCGACCTTCCCGCACACGAAGGAGGTCGCCCTCGACCACGTCAAGGGGCTGGACGACGAGACCGTCTACAAACTGATGCGCGGAAACGCGATCCGGATGCTCGGTCTGGACCTGGACCGGGACAAGTAGGCACGCGATGGATCTCGCGTACACGGAGGCCGAGGAGGAGTTCCGGGCGCGGCTGCGCGAGTGGCTGGCGTCCGTGCTGCCCACCCTGCCCGCGAAGCCCGGTCCGGACGACTGGCCGGGGCGGCGCGCGTACGACACCGCCTGGCAGCGGATGCTGTACGACGCCGGTTATGCGGGCCTGCACTGGCCCGTCGACGCGGGCGGGCGGGGCGCCACCCCGACCCAGCATCTGATCTTCCTGGAGGAGACGGAGAAGGCCGGCGCCCCCTACGTCGGCGCCAACTTCGTCGGGCTGCTGCACGCAGGGCCGACGATCGCGGCCGAGGGCACCGCCGGACAACGGGCGCGCTGGCTGCCGCCGGTGCTGCGCGGGGACGAGATCTGGTGCCAGGGGTTCAGCGAGCCCGACGCGGGCTCGGACCTCGCCTCGCTGCGGACCCGGGCGGTGCGCGACGGCGACCACTACGTGGTGAGCGGAAGCAAGATCTGGACCTCGCACGCGGAGGTCGCCGACTGGTGCGAACTGCTGGTGCGGACGGACCCCGCGGCGCCCAGGCACCGCGGCATCAGCTGGCTCGCGATGGAGATGGACGCGCCCGGCGTCACCGTCCGCCCGCTGCGCACCCTCGCCGGGTCCACCGAGTTCGCCGAGATGTTCCTCGACGAGGTGCGGGTGCCCGTCTCGCACCGCGTCGGCGCGGAGAACGACGGCTGGCGCGTCACCATGGTCACCCTTTCCTTCGAGCGCGGCACGGCGTTCGTCGGCGAGGTCGTCGCCTGCCGCCGCACGCTGGACGCCCTGGCCGCCGAGGCACGGACGAACGGGCGCTGGGACGACCCGGTCCTGCGCCGCAGGCTGGGCAGGCTGAATGCCGAATTCCGGGCGCTGTGGCGGCTCACCCAGTGGAACGTCGGCGAGGCGCAGCGCACCGGAGGGGTCCCCGGCACCGGCGGCTCGGTCTTCAAGCTGCGCTACTCGCACGCCCGTCAGGAGCTGTACGAGGCGGCCGCCGAGGTGCTTGGCGCCGACGCAGCCGACCTGGACCGGGAGTGGGTCCTGGACCGGCTCTCCTCGCTCTCGTACACCATCGCCGCGGGCACCTCGCAGATCCAGCGGAACATCGTCGCCGAGCGGATACTCGGCCTGCCGAAGGGGCGCTGACGCCACTCATGGACTTCCAGCTCTCGGACGACCAGCGGGCCCTCGGGGCGGGGATACGGGAACTTCTGGCCGGGCGCTTCGGCAGGGACCGGATGCGGGCGGCTCTCGACGGCGGTACGGGCATCGACCGGGAGCTGTGGCGGGAACTCGGCGAGTCCGGCTTCTTCGCGCTGCGGCTGCCGGAGGCACAGGGCGGTGTGGGGCTCGGGCTGCCCGAGTCGGTCCTCCTCTTCGAGGAGGTGGGACGGTCGCTGCTGCCCGGACCGCTGATCGCCACCCACCTCGCCGCGGGCGCGGTGAAGGGGGCGGCGGAGGGCGGGGCGGTGGTCACCGTGCTGGACGCGGGGGAGCCGGTGGGACACCTGGGGGACGCGGACGCACTGCTGGTCCTCGGGCCCGGGGAGGTACGGGTCCTGACCGGCGGGACGGTGCGGAGCGTCGCGGGGATACGGGAGTCCGCCCGGCCCGTGCGGTCGCTCGACCCGTTCACACCCCTGTGGCGGGTCACCGGACCGGTCGGGCCGGGTGAGCCCCTGCCCGGTGCGGAGCGGCTGCGCGAGGAAGGCGCCCTGCTCGCCGCCGCCGAACAACTCGGCAGCGCCTCGCGCACGACCGAGATGGCCGTCCGGCACGCCGGTGAACGTGAACAGTTCGGTTCGCCGATCGGGTCGTTCCAGGCGGTCAAACATCTGTGCGCCGGGATGCTGGTCCGCGCCGAACTGGCCCGCGCCGCCGTCTACGCCGCGGCCCTGACCGGGGACCGGGCGGAGATCGCGGGCGCCAAACTGCTCGCCGACGAGGCGGCGGTCCGCAACGCGCGGGACTGCCTTCAAGTGCACGGCGGCATGGGCTTCACCTGGGAGGCGGACGTTCATCTGCACCTCAAGCGGGCATGGCTGCGGTCCGGTCGGTGGATCGCGGCGGCGGCGGCCGAGGAAGCGCTTGCGGCGGACCTGTGCTGAAGCCGGACGGGTTCCGTGCAGGCTTCGGCGGCGCGGCGACGGGGGGCCGCCGGGGGCCCGGTTGTCACAGGGCGGTGTTTGGGCCTCACGCTGCGGAGTTACGCAGTGCAGTCGGTCGGGACCGATGTCGGCTTGTGTCCTTTGCGTGATTCGTCACGGGGTGGAGTCGGCGCCGGGCTCGGGTACGCTCCGTGGGATGCGAGAGGTTCTGGAGCCGGGTGATCCGGGTGTTGCCCGTGCGGCGACTCCGGTCCGGAAGAGGTGCCCTGCTCGCATTCCGCGCAGAAGCGCCGGGCCTGCCCGGGAGACGGCTCCCGCGGCCTCGCTGTGCCTCTGTTCGACTCCCCGCAACGTGCGTCGCACAGTATGCACCACGCGTACTCCTTCGCGCTGGAATATGCCCGAAGCGCTTGTTGCGGTGACTGTACGTCAACCATGCTGTCTCGCAAGGGAATCACGTTCCGTGACCCTGAGGAGGCGCGAGGCGATGTGTCCGCCGGTCTGGATGGTGTGAGCGGTGCAGGTGCTTCAGGTTCAGCTGGAGGTCGGGCCGGATCCCGCGGAGGTCGGGCGGGCCCGCAGGTGGGCGCGGTCGAGACTGGTCGGATCCGGGATAAGGGACGACGAGCCGCTGGCCGAGACGCTCATCCTGCTGATCTCGGAGCTGGTCACCAACGCGGTGGTGCACACCGGCTGTCCGGCCGTGCTGCGCATGCTGTTCGGCGCGGCGGGCGCGACCGGGACCGTACGGGTCGAGGTGGCCGACACCAGCTGCCGCCCGCCGCTGCAGCGCCACGCACGGGGTGAGGACACCGGCGGCCGGGGCCTGGAGCTCGTCGACGGCCTCGCCGACCGCTGGGGCTGGCAGCCGGAGGGCGCCGGGAAGCGCATCTGGTGCGAGATCGACCGGGACGTCCCGCCGGTCAGGGCGGTGCCGGTGCACCCCGGCGGCACCGGCGCCCCCGGCACCCAAGGGGCTCATGGCGCCCCAGGGGCCGCTCATGGTGTGCGGGGCGCGGACGACGCGGACCGTGAGGCGTACAAGCCTTCGCGTGCCGTCACGCATCGTGCATAAAGGTTAAAGCGGTCGGTCCGGTCCGTGTCCCGGCGCCGGTCCGTACCCCTTCACAGGAGGGCGACCGGGGCGACCGGGGTGCCCGTGGCACCGACGAACGGCTCCGGCATCGCGGAGAGCAGGAAGGCGTACCGCCTCTCTTCCGCACAGGCTGTGGACAGCGTCTCCAGGTTCCAGTTCTGGCCCTGCGGCATGCCCATCTCGACCAGGTCCAGCGCGTGCACACCCAGCCACAGATCCTCGATCTCGGGCGGGAAGATCTCGAAGGTCAGCGTGTCATTGGCGACCGCCGCCACATCGCGCGCACGGAACCACTCGGGCGTCCGGACGGAGAGGCCGGGCGACGGGTAGCCGTACGCGTGCTTGTCGCCCTCCAGGTACACCCGCACCTGCCCCGTCCGTACGAGCACGATGTCCCCGGCCCGGACCCGGATCCCCGCCAGTTCCTCGGCCGCGTCCAGGTCCCCGGGGGTGACGGCGTGGTCCCCGGGCAGCCGGTCCACGCCGTGCGCGCGGGCCACGTCGAGCAGCACGCCGCGCGAGACGATGTGCGGCGCCTTGTCGATCCCGCTGTACCGCGCGCCGGCGTGCGCGGTGATCGTGTCGGCCGGGCGGCCGTTGTAGATCCTCCCCGAGTGCGAGGCATGGGTGAGGGCGTCCCAGTGGGTGGCCGTCTGCAGGCTCAGGACCGCCGTGTCGTCGCTGGTGGCGACGGTGCCGGGGCCGAAGAGCTCCTGGTTGATCTGGACCATGGTGTGCAGCGGATTGATCCTTCCGGGGATCAGTCCGCTCTGGACGCCGTCCTGCTGGAGGGGGAGTGCGAGCGGGACGCGCAGCCCGGTGCGGACCGTGGCGGCGGCTTCCCGCACGACGGTGTCGGTGATCAGGTTGAGCGTGCCGATCTCGTCGTCGGCGCCCCAGCGGCCCCAGTTGTTGACCCGCTTGGCGATGTCGTGGAACTCGGCCGGCAGTGACATGGGTACCTCCTGGGGCTTGTGTTCGTGAACCCGATGGCCCATAAAATCTAACGGTCCGTCAGAAATCGCGGGAAGGGGCCGGGCATGGGGAACTTCTTGGCAGGCAAAGTGGTGGCCGTGACGGGTGCCGGACGCGGCATCGGGAGGGCGGTCGCGCTCGCGGCGGCGGCCGAGGGAGCGAGAGTCGTCGTCAACGACTACGGCGTCTCCATCGAGGGCGGCGAGCCGAGCAGCGAGATAGCCGAGTCCGTCGTCAAGGAGATCGGGGCGGCGGGCGGCGAGGCGGTGGCCGTCGCCGACGACATCTCCACGATGACGGGCGGGCAGCGGATCGTGGACACGGCGCTCGCGCGGTACGGGCGGATCGACGGGGTCGTGTGCGTGGCCGGCATCCTGCGGGAACGGATGCTGTTCAACATGTCCGAGGAGGAGTGGGATCCGGTCGTCGCCACCCATCTCAAGGGCACCTTCACCGTGTTCAGGGCCGCGTCGGCGGTGATGCGCAAGCAGGAGGGCGGCGGCACGCTGATCGGCTTCACCAGCGGCAACCACCAGGGCAGCGTCGCCCAGGCCAACTACAGCGCCGCGAAGGGCGGGATCATCTCGCTGGTGCGGAGCGCGGCGCTCGGCCTGCACAAGTACGGCGTCACGGCGAACGCCGTCGCCCCGGTCGCCCGCACCCGGATGTCCGCCAATGTGCCCATGGAACTCAAGGAGATCGGCGAGCCGGAGGACGTGGCGGCGCTCGTCGTCTACCTGCTCAGCGAACGGGCCCGCAAGGAGGGGATCACCGGCCAGGTGTACACGATCGCCGGTCCGAAGATCGCGGTCTGGGCCCAGCCGAGGGAGCTGCGGGCGGGGTACGCGGCGGACGGGGCCTGGACCCCGGAACGGATCGCCGACTTCCTGCCGGGGACGGTGGGCACGGACCCGATGCCGATGCTGGCCCGGCTGGAGGAGATGGCCGCGGCGGCTGCGGCGAAGGCCCGACCGAACGCGTGAACACCATCGCCGAGCGGGCGCTCGGCCTACCGAGGGAGCCGAGATGAGAGGCGTCGTCTTCGACGGCAAGCGGACCGAGGTCGTCGACGATCTGGAGATACGTGATCCGGGCCCCGGCGAGGTGCTGGTGGCGGTGGCCGCGGCCGGGCTGTGCCACAGCGACCTGTCGGTGATCGACGGGACGATCCCGTTCCCGTCGCCGGTGGTGCTCGGGCACGAGGGCGCGGGCGTGGTGGCGGCGGTCGGCGCGGGCGTCGGCCATGTGGTGCCCGGCGACCATGTGTCGCTGTCCACGCTGGCCAGCTGCGGGGCGTGCGCGCAGTGCGACCGCGGCCGGCCGACGATGTGCCGCAAGGCGATCGGGATGCCGGGGCAGCCCTTCTCGCGGCGCGGAAAGCCGCTGTACCAGTTCGCGTCCAACTCGGCCTTCGCCGAACGGACCCTGGTCAAGGCCGTGCAGGCGGTGAAGATCCCCACCGACCTGCCGCTCACCTCGGCCGCGCTGATCGGCTGCGGGGTGGTGACGGGAGTCGGAGCCGTACTGAACCGGGCGAAGGTCGACCGGGGCGAGACCGTCGTGGTCATCGGCACCGGCGGCATCGGACTCAACGTCATCCAGGGTGCCCGGATCGCGGGCGCCCTGACGATCGTCGCCGTCGACGCCAACCCGGCGAAGGAGGCGATGGCGCGGCAGTTCGGCGCGACGCACTTCCTGACGTCGGCGGAGGCCGTGCGGGAGATCCTGCCGCACGGCGCCGACCACGTCTTCGAGTGCGTGGGCCGTACGGAGCTGATCCGTACCGCGATCGACCTGCTGGACCGGCACGGGCAGGCGGTGCTGCTGGGTGTCCCCGCGGCGACGGCCGAGGCGTCCTTCCTGGTCTCGTCGTTGTTCCTGGACAAGTCCGTCCTGGGCTGCCGGTACGGCTCCTCGCGCCCGCAGCGGGACATCGCCCTCTATGCGGACCTGTACCAGGAGGGCAGGCTGCTGCTGGACGAACTCGTCACCGAGACCTACCCGGTGGAGGACTTCGCCAAGGCGGCGGACGACGCCCACCACGGCCGGGTGGCGCGCGGGGTGCTGGTGTTCTAGGCGCAGTGCCGTGCCGTGGGGGCGGCGAAAGTGAGCGGCCGGTGCAGAGCCGCCCCTGCCGGACGGCGTTCCGTGCGGGGCGTAACCCGAACGGGCGCCGTTCGCCGAGCAGGGGCGCGGAGCCAAGGACCGCTACGGCCGGTCGCCGCCGCAGCCGCAGGCCCGGTGTCGCCCGCCGTGCACCGCCGCGTACGCCGACGGGCGGGGCGCGGTGGCGGCCCGGTCGAGTCGCGCGGCCGCGGCCCGGCCCGCCGAGGTGCGCGCGTCGTGGACGACCCGGCCGCCCACCAGGGTCAGTTCGACACGGGTGTCACTGATGTCCGCCACCGGGCACTGCGTCACATCACGGTCGAGAACGATCAGATCCGCGGCCAGACCGCGCTGGACCGTTCCCGTCAGACGGTCCATGCGCAGCTGCCATGCCGTCCCCTGCGTGTGCATGCGCAGCGCCGACGTACGGCTCAGCCCCTCCAGCTCCCGGTAGAGCGGCCCGTCGCCCTCCGCGCCCGTGCGGTCGATCGCCGTACGGACCTGGTTCCACACCTGGAGCGGGTCCACCGGCCAGTCCGAGCCGCCCGAGAGCCGGGCCCCGTGCCGCTCCAGGGAGCGGGCGGGGTACATCCACCGGTGCCGCTCGGGCCCGATGTACGGCAGGAGGGCGTCCATCGTCCACGTGTCCTGTTCCGCCCACTGGAGCTGCATGCAGGCCACCACGCCCAGCGCGGCGAACCGCCCCAGATCCGCCGGGTCCACCAGCTGGAGGTGTGCGATGGTGTTCCGGGCGTCGCGAAGCCCGGTCGTGCGCCGGGCGTACGCATATCCGTCGAGTGCCGTGCGCACCGCGCGGTCGCCGAGCCCATGGGCGTGCATCTGCCAGCCGGCCCGGTTGAAGGCCGCGGTCAGCCGCCCGTAATCCTGCCCGGAGACATACAGCTCACCCCGGTTGTCCGTCGGGTGTCCGGAGCCGTCCAGATAGGGCTCCAGGAGCGCCGCGGTCTGCGCCGGGTACTCGATCACCCCGTCGAGGAACACCTTGCTCGTCCCGAACCGCAGCCCAGGTACGTCCCGGAACGCGCGCTGCAGCCCGCGCGCATGGGCGAGCGCGGCCGCCGGGTCCTTCGCCAGGTCCGTGTCGATCTTGATCGCGGGGACGATCCGCTGCGGCAGCTTCCCCGCGTTCGCCAGGGCCTGGTACGTCGTCAACTGACGCCGCCCGACGGCCGCGTCCATCATCGTGGTCACCCCGGAGGCCGCCACCTGGGCGAGGACCCGGGAGCAGGCGGCGACCAGTTCGGCCTCGCTCGGCTCCGGGATGTGGCGGGTCACCAGGTCCTGGGCGTCGTCCTTGAGGACCCCGCTGGGCTTCCCGTCAGGCCCCTGCACGATCTTCCCGCCCACCGGATCGGGGGTGGCCGCGGTGATGCCGGCGATCTGAAGGGCGCGGGCGTTGACCCAGACGTTGTGGCCGTCGCCCCCGAGGAGGGCGATCGGGCGGCGGGTCGGGAGGGTGTCGAGCAGGGAGTGGTGGGGCAAGGTGCCCTGCGGCAGCAGCCCGACCGGGTTCCAGTCCGAGACCACCAGCCAGCCGTCGGGCTCCTGGCCGGGCGTGTCCTTGAGGAACCCCGTGAGGATCGCGAGGAGTTGTTCGGCGGTCGTCTCGGCGCCCTCCAGGGAGGGGCGCAGCGAACGCTCGCCCGCGTCGAGCGGGTGCACATGGCCGTCGTGGATGCCGCTCATCACGGTAGCCCCGCGCGCGTCGACGATCTCGGTGTCCCGTCCGGCGAGGCGGCGCAGTTCGCGATTCCGGCCGGTGGCGAGAATCCGGCCGTCGCGCCCGACGGCCACAGCCTCGACGGGGCGGGCGCCGGGCAGCCCGGTGAACACCCGTGCGTTGTGGATGACCATGGCCGCGGAACCGCGGTGCGCGGCACCCGGCTGCGCGGCGGCTGCGGGGCCGGCCGCCGCACCCACCAGTCCGGCCGCACCCGCGGCGAGCACGCTCCGCCGGGCGAAAGAAGAAGTCATGACTGCTCCAAGGGTTGGGCTGCGTTACCGTGGCCGGACCCTCATTGATTAACGCCGTAACCAGAACCCACCCCGTACGACGGAATCCGCACCGCGATCCATACGATGGCGCCATGTCAGGGCCCACCCTCGCCGATGTCGCCCGCGCCGCGGAGGTCTCCACCGCCACCGTCTCGCACGCCCTCAACGGAACCGGCCGACTCGCCGACACCACGCGCCGCCGGGTCCGCGAGGTGGCCACCGCGCTCGGCTACGGCGCCCGGCGGACCCCGCGGACCGGGGGAACCCTGGGCGTGGCCGTCACGACCTACGCCGGATCGGCCTGGAACTTCCTCGAAGTCCCGTACTTCGCCCGGCTCCTGACCGCCGCCACCGCCACCGCGCACGCCCACGGCTACGCCCTGACCATCCTCCCCGCCGCCCGCGGTGCCGAGACGCCGTGGCACACCCTCACCGTGGACGGCATGCTGCTCCTCGACAGCCCCGCGGGCGACCCGGTGCTGCGTGCCCTGCGTGCCCGAGGCATCCCGCTCGTCTTCGACGGCCGGCCCGTCGATCCGAGGCCCGGGGACGTCTGGGTCGACAACGACCACACCGCCACCACGCGCGAGGTCCTCGGCCACCTGAAGGCTTCGGGCGCCCGACGGATCGCCCTGCACGCCGGGTACGGCGACGAGCACTACACCTGGGCCGTGACCCGCGCGTACGAGCAGTGGTGCCGCGAGCACGGCCACAAGTCGCTGTTCCTCACCTGCGACCCGTACGACACCCCGGGCCACGCCTTCGACGCGGTCTTCGCCGCCCGCGCCTGCGACGCGGTCTACACGATCTACGACCCCGGCGGCCGCCAGGTTCTGGCCGCGGCGGCCCGCCACGGCCTGCGGATCCCCGACGACCTCCTCCTCGTCTGCGCCAGCGAGGACCCTGCCTATGCCGAGCACGATCCGCCGGTGAGCACCGTGACCCTGCGCCCCACGACGATCGCAGAGACCGCGATGACGGCCCTGGTCTCCCGTCTTTCTCCCACCGCCTCGCCACCACCCCCTGGCGCCCTGACCGTTCCGGCGGTCCTGCACCCCCGCGGCTCCTCACGCTGCCGCACCCGGCCCGGCCGACAAGGGCCACCGTGATCCGACGGACGGCCTGCACACGACCGAAGCCGGGCCGGAGTGCCGCGTCTCGCTCCGCGGGCCCGGCCGTGCGCGCGTGCGAGACGGGCGCGGCGGCCGACGCCGGTGCGCCGGAGAGGGCCGCCTACGCCCGCCCTGCACGAAACGTGCCGGTCAGTCGCCGAAGGCGCCGCTGTCGCGCGGGGTGACGTCGGGGCGCGTGTTCACGGACCACATGTGGGTGCACTGCGGGCACTGGAGGTGAACGACCGGTCCGTTGTTGGAGATCAGGTAGCGCCAGTGCTCACGGCAGGTACGGAGGTCGGCGCAGTTCTCGCAGTGACGTGCGTCGTCGCAGACGGGGCAGGGCATCCAGGCGCGGCGGGCCACGTCCGCCTGCGGATCAATGGGCAGTCGCACGCCCCGGCCCCCTTCCCGGCAGGACGCCGGCCGCCACCAGCAGGTCGTAGGTGCGCTGCTGTTCGGCGTCCAGGCCCGAGTAGAGGAGCGCGTACGCCTCGTCCTCGCCCTGGAGCGCGGCGACCGGGTCCCAGTCGGGCCCGAGTGCGGTCACGACCTCGGCCCGGCGTCGAACTTCCTCGAACGTCAGATCGATGGTGAAGGGTATGAGGCTGTCTGGATTTCCCTTTTTCATGGCGAAACTTCCGAAGTGCCGGTAGTGCTTCACATGCCTATCAGGTGGAAGCGGCGACAGGGAAGGGTGACCTAAGTCGCCCTGGGGCGGAGCGACCCCCGGCCCCTGGAGAAGGAACCCTCGGATCGGTCGGCGGGGGTGGGGCGTTGCCGACGGCGGGGCCCCGACGACGGACGCGGTCCACGGACGGCACTGTGACGTACTTCATGGGGTCGTCCAGAGTGTCGGGGCGGGCGGGCGGTCCGAGCCGTGCGGAGAGGTGACGGCCGGCGCGCCCGGTCAGGCCTCCTTCCCCGCGCGGAATGTGCGCCGGTACGCCGTGGGGGACACTCCCAGGGCCGCCTGCAGATGCTGCCGCAGCGACGTGGGCGTCCCGAAGCCCGCGTCCCGCGCCACCTGGTCGATCGACAGGTCCGTCGACTCCAGCAGCTGCCGGGCCCGCTCGACCCGCTGCCGGGTCAGCCACTGCACGGGGCTGACCCCGACCTCCTCCCGGAACCGGCGGGTGAACGTCCGCACGCTCATCGACTCCTGCTGCGCCATGTCGCGCAGCAGGATCGGACGCTCCAGCCGGCCGAGCGCCCAGGCGCGCGCCGAGGTGGTGGTCGCGAGCCGCACCTCGGGCACGGGGCGCTGGATGTACTGGGCCTGTCCGCCGTCCCGGTGCGGGGGCACGACCGTGCGGCGGGCGACGTCATTGGCGACGGCGGTGCCGTGGTCGCGGCGCACGATGTGCAGGCAGAGGTCGATTCCGGCGGCGACCCCGGCGGAGGTCAGTACGTCCCCGTCGTCGATGAACAGGACGTCCGGGTCGACCCGGACCTCGGGGAAGAGCTGCTGGAAGTGGTCGGCCGACGACCAGTGGGTGGTGGCGGGCCGCCCGTCGAGATATCCGGCGGCGGCCAGCACGTAGCTGCCCGTGCAGATGGAGACCATCCGGGTACCCGGCCTGATGTGTGCGAACGCGGCGGCCAGCTCGTCGGTGAGCCTGCCCTCCGTGTAGACGGGGCCGAGTTCGTAACTGGCGGGGATCACGATCGTGTCGGCGGTGGCCAGTGTCTCCGGGCCGCGTTCGACGGTGATCGTGAAGTCCGCGTCGGTGCGGACCGGGCCCGCCGGGCGGATGGAACAGGTCACGACTTCATAGAGTTTGCGGCCCTTGTTGTGCGGTTCGAAACCGAGCGATCGCCCGAAAATCCTTTGTGGGATGCCCAGTTCGAAGGGGAGCAGCCCGTCGAGGGCCAGGACGGCGATTCGGTGCGGCATTGGCGGACTCCCTTCACCCCTAGTGGTATAGACCTTCAACTGATACATGTCACTGCCGTGAAGGAAAAGTCAGCGGAGTACCCGCGCATTCCCGCCGTTCGCGGCGAGGGCCCGTCGCCCCTTCTGCCCGCCTCTTCGGGTGGGGAGCCGCTGGGCGGTGACCTTGGTGCGGGCCTGAGCGCGGGCCTGAGTGCGGGTCTGGGGGGCATCCGGCCCGCCGAGCTCTGGAACCGCAACTTCCGGCTCTTCTTCGTTGCCCGTACCGCCGCGCTCTTCGGTGACGGCATGATCCCGGTGGCGCTCACCGCGGGCCTGCTGGGGGCCGGCCGGCCGCACTCGTCGGTGGGATTCGCGCTGGCGGCCTGGATGGGGCCGCTGGCGCTCTTCGTGCTCTTCGGCGGCGTACTGGCCGACCGGTTCACCCCCCGCCGGATGATGATCATCGCCGACGCGCTGCGGCTGGTCGGGGCCTTGGTACTGGCGGTCTCCTTCGCCGTCGGCAACCCGCCGCTGTGGGCGGTGTACGCACTGAGCGCGGTGGCCGGGGTGGGCGCCGCGCTCTTCCAGCCGGGCGTCGCCTCGACCGTGCCCCGGGTCGCCCCGGACGTGCAGCGCGCCAACGCGGTGCTCCGGGTCTCCGAGGCGCTCATGACCATGGCGGGACCGGCCTTCGCGGGCATGCTCGTCGGGTTCGCCAGTGCCGGCGCGGTCTACGCGGCGAACGCGTCGACGTTCCTGGTCTCCGGTCTCTGCCTCTTCCTGCTGCGGCTCGCCCCGGCCCCGGCGGACGAGGTGCACCGAGGTACATTCGTCGCCGAACTGGCCGACGGGTGGCGGGAGTTCCGGGCCCGAAGCTGGCTGTGGGGGGTGATCGCGATCTGGACGGTGTACGGCTTCGCGGTGCTCGGCCCGATGCTGCCGCTGACCGCGGTCCAGGTCACCGAGGCGCACGGCTCGGGGACGTACGGCGTGATGATGGCGGTGAACGGCGCGGGCAGCGTCGTCGGCGGGCTGCTCGCCCTGCGACTGCGACCGCGCCGCCCGCTCGCGGCCGGAGCCGTCGCGCTGACCGCGGTCTGCGTGAACCTGGTGGTGCTCGGCCTGGGCATGCCGGTGGTCGCGCTGGGGACGGGGCAGTTCGTGGCCGGTGCGGCGTTCGCGTTCTGGCTGGTGATGTGGTCGACGACGGTCCAGACCCATGTGCCGCCCGAGGCGCTGAACCGTCTGCACGCGTACGACGTGGCGGGCTCCCTGCTGATGCTGGCGGCGGGCCGGGCGCTGGCGGGGCCGGTCGCGGACCGGGTGGGCGCTCCCGAGGTGCTGCTGGCCGGAGCGGTGATCAACATGGTGGTGGTCGCGGTGCTGCTGGTGGCGCGGCCGATCCGGCGGCTGGAGCGGATCGGGTGAGCGGGGGCGGGCCGGAGGGGACTGCGCCCCGGGTGGCGCGGACGGCGTCACGGGCACGCGCGGTCGCGGCCGGGGCCGCGGCGGCGACCGTGCTCGCCGGGCTCGGGGTCAGGGCGTTCACGGACGGCGACCTTGCCAAGTACGCCGGGGACGCGCTCTACACCGTGCTGATCTGCGCCCTGGCCGCCGTGATCGCGCCCGGCGCGCGGCCGGTCGTCACGGCCGGGGCGGGGCTGGCGTTCAGCTGGGCGGTGGAGCTGCTGCAACTGACCGGGGTGCCCGCGGAGCTCTCCCGGCACAGCACGGTGGCGCGGCTGGTGCTCGGCTCGACCTTCAACGCGCCCGATCTGCTCTGGTACGCGGTGGGCGCGGGCTTCGCCTGGGCCGTGACGGCCCTGGCTACTTCTCCCCCTTCTCCCGGCTCCGCTCCTCGGACTTCTGCATCTCGATGACCTCGAAGACATGGGCGCTGGTCTGCCTGCGCACGCTGCCGGCGACGAGGAGCCCCGCACCGAGGACGGACAGGGGCGCGGAGATCCCCAGGATGGTCAGCCCCTTCGGTACGTCGCTCTCCACCTCGCACACCGAGGACCTGTCGGTGTAGCAGTACATGCCGTCCTGGTCCGCCAGCAAGAAGCCCAGCCAGACCCACAGGGCACAGGCGATGAGCAGCAGTACGGAGCCCCAGGCCTGCATCAGCGCGGAGCGGTGGTGGAAGTGCCGGCGTGCTGCCCACTGCATGGAATCCCCCCGGATCGGTGCGCGACGGGGTCGGCGGGCCCGGCCCGTCGGCCGACTGGCGATCGTACGCGCACCCGGGCCCGTCCGTCCGCCCGTCCGTCCCGGCAGGGAAGCGGCGATCCCGATGGCCCGATTCCTGCGAAGGGTGTCCCTCCGGCCACTCGTGGGGAGGTGCGCCGCGACCCGATGCTGAGTGACGTGACCCAGACAACCGACAGCGCCGCCCGGGACGACGACCGGCAGGCCACCCCCGCAGCCCCCGGCCGGAACTCCCGCCTGCGCGTTCACCGCGCCTGGCTGGTCGCCGTCGTCACCTTCGTGACGATCATCGGCGGCGCCGCGTTCAACTCCCTGCCCGGCCTCCTCATCGACCCGCTCCACACGGAATTCGGCTGGTCGCGCGGCGAGATCGGACTCGCGGTCTCCATCGACATGGCGCTGTACGGGCTCACCGCGCCGTTCGCCGCCGCGCTGATGGACCGGTTCGGCATCCGCCGGGTCGTCGTCGTCGCGCTCGGCGCGGTGGCGGCCGGGGCGCTGGCCAGTGTCTGGATGACGGCTTCCTGGCAGCTGATGATCTATTGGGGGCTGCTCGTCGGCCTCGGCACCGGCTCGATGGCGCTCGCCTTCTCGGCCACGGTCACCAACCGCTGGTTCGTCGCCCGGCGCGGCCTGGTCACCGGCATCCTCACCGCGGCCGGCGCCTCCGGACAACTGGTCTTCCTGCCGCTGTGCGCCTGGATCGTCGCGGAGCACGGCTGGCGTCCGGCGTCGGTGACCGTGGCGCTCGCCGCGCTGGTCGTCGTCCCGTTCGTCTGGCTCCTGCTGCGCGACCACCCGGCCGATGTGGGTCTCGCCCCGTACGGCGGCACCTACGTGGCCAAGCCCGCACCCGCACACGGTGCGGCGAGGCGGACCGTACGCGTACTGGCCGACGCGGCACGCACCGGCCCGTTCTGGCTGCTCGCGGGCACGTTCGCGATCTGCGGCGCCTCGACCAACGGCCTGATCCGGACCCACTTCGTGCCGTCGGCCCACGACCACGGCATGCCCATCACCGCCGCGGCCTCGCTGCTCGCCGTCATCGGGGTCTTCGACATCATCGGCACGGTCTTCTCCGGCTGGCTCACCGACCGCTTCGACGCCCGCCGCCTCCTCGCCGTCTACTACGCGTTGCGCGGCGTCTCGCTGCTCTTCCTGCCGATGCTGATGGCGCCGACGGTGCATCCGCCGATGGTCTTCTTCATCGTCTTCTACGGTCTGGACTGGGTCGCCACCGTCCCGCCGACGCTGGCCCTGTGCCGCGAGCAGTACGGCGAGGACAGCGCCATCGTCTTCGGCTGGGTCCTCGCCTCCCACCAGGTGGGCGCGGCACTGGTGGCGTTCCTGGGCGGTGTGGCGCGCGACGTGTTCGGCTCGTACGACGTGGTCTGGTACGCCTCGGGGGCGCTGTGCGCGACGGCGGCGCTGATGGCGCTGGTGATCCGACGGGTCCGGGAGCCGTCGGGCGCCGCCGCGGGACTCGGCTGAGGGCGTGGCGGACTTTGCTGAGCTGATGGCGGACGCGGTGGCCGACGCCCTGGCTGTGGCTGGTTCGGTCGGGCGTCGGACGGTTCTCCTGCCGGGCATCCGGCTTCCGTGCCACAGTGGGTACCAGAGCCGGACCCGGTCGTCGCGGAGAGGCCAGGGCTCCTGGGGGAGGGATCACATGGGTTCAGAGGCACGCCCGTCCAAGGGACGCCCGGTCCGCGATCTGGTCCGTGAGGTGGTCACCAAGCTGGCATCGGACGAACTTCCGCTGCTCGAAGGGCTTCTGGAACTCGATGACGCCACCGCCGTCCGGCGTCTGTACGGCCACGGGCAGCGGCGGGAACCGCTGGGCTTCGGCGTGGGCGAGATCGCCGTGCTGGTCACCCCGGTGGCCTGGCTGGCCCTGGACCAAGCGGCCCGGCGCATCGGCGACATCGCCATGGAGCGTGCGTCGAGGGAGTCGGTCGGTGCGTTGCGTCGGCTGTTCCGCAGAAGCCGTCCGCCGGTCATGGTGCCCCCGCTCACCCGTGAGCAGCTCGCCGAAGTGAAGCGGCTGGTGCTGGAGACCGCCGAGCAGCGCGGTCTCGCCGCCGCGCAGGCCTCGGAGGTCGCGAACGCGGTCGTGGCCGGGCTGGTCCTGGCCGATCCGTCCTCTTCGAACGACGGCGGGCCGGACTCGCCCGCCGTCGCCGGCTCCACGCCGGAAGGCTAGGGCACCATGGGCGCGACGGCCCCTCGGCCCCGGATCGACGAACGGGCGATGGGCGCGGGAACGACTGCGCGGTTCGCCCTGCTGGTGGTCCTGATGCTCGCCGCGGGCGGGGCGATGATGCTGCCTGTCGTCAAATCTCTGCACCGTACGGATGCGATGGGCTGCTCTCTCGCGACAGGGATTGACCCGGACCGGGGCGGGGACATGGCCTCGGTGATCAACGCCCTCAGCCAGGCTGTGGCCTATCGGGGCTGTATGGCCAAGTACGCACCACCGCCCGCACAGTGGCTGATCTACAGCTGGCCGGTCCTGCTGTCCGTCACCGCCACGCTGCTGTTCTTCCTGCTGCCCGTCTGGAAGGCCCGGCACAGGTCTGCCGTTCCGCTGGAATCGGCGGATTCGGACGGCGAGATCCAGGCGCTGCTGACCGACTTGGCGGCGACCGCGGGTCTGGCCCGGCTGCCGCGGGTGGTCGTGGACCGGGCCTCGATTGCCACCGGTGCCGTGGTCTTCGGACGCAACCGTCGGCCGACCGTGTGTCTGTTCGGCGGTCTGCTCGCCTGCCGGCGCAGTGACCCGGAGCGCTTCCGGGCGGTGATTCTCCACGAGTTCGCCCATATCGCCAACCGGGACATCACCGTCACCTATGGCACGGTCGCCGTCTGGCGCGTGTTCCTCGCCCTGGTCCTCCTGCCCTACCTCGTCTGGTCCAGCAGGCAGGTCCACGGCTTCCTCACCTGGGGCGAGCCCAGCGACGTGCCGTCGCTCACCCGTGTCCTGCTGCTGCCCGCCCTCACGGTCGCGCTCGTCTACCTGGCGCGGTCGGACGTGCTGCGCAGCCGGGAGATCTACGCGGATCTGGCGGCGGTGCGCTGGGGTGCGGACCCGCACAAGTGGGACGTCACGGCACGGCCCACGGCTGGCGGCCGACTCCGCGGCGCGCTCGGGTCACTGCGGGGGCTTTGGGGTACGCATCCGCGCTGGGAGGAACGCCGCGGCGCCCTGGCGGATCCGGCACCGCTGTTCGGGGCCCGCGCTCTGCCGATGTTTCTGACCGGAGCCGCGGCGGCGATGGTCAACATCCATCTGCTGACCTATCTGTCGACCTACGACCTGTACAGCCTGTGGCGGGTCCAGCTGGTCTCGCTGACCCCGGCCACCCTGGTCGCCGGGGTGATCGGGACCGCGCTGTGGCGGTCGGTCTCCTACGCGGTCCTGACGGGCGACCAGGTCCCTTCGGGAGTCCGGGCCGGTCTGTGGCTCGGCGCCGGGTTCGGTGTCGGCGGGCTGTTCACCGGATACGGGTTGAGCGGCGCCCAATGGCTTCCGCAGCGGCCGGCCCTACTGCTCCTCGTCGTGTGCGCCGGGGTCGCGTTCGCCTGGTGGGTCACCCAGTGCGCCCGTCTGTGGGCCGGTACCTGGCGCGGGCGCTCCCTCCGTCCGCCGCTGCTGGTCGGCCTGGGATCCGCCACGCTGGTGCTGGCCGCGTGGTTCGCCTGGTGGACCATGGACGGGTCGTCCTGGGCGGCCGGGGCGTCGTACAGCAGCAGCGGCATGCGGCAGGGTGTCCTGGACGTGTTCCCCGGTTCCGGCGTTGCCAGTGCCTCCGGTGATACGGCGACGGATCGTTCGGCCGTCGTGACCGCCATGGCGGCCGTCTGGCCGATTCTGGGCGGATTCGTCGCCTCGCCGCTGATTCCCGCCGCGATCGCGGCCCTGTGGGTGGTCCCGCTGACGGCCTGGGCGCTCGGCCGGGCCCCGGGCACTCCCCGCTGGGTGAGCAATGCCCTGCCCGGCGGTGGCGGCCGGAAGGCGGCGGTGGAGGAACCGTTGCCGCCCCTGCGCCGGGCTCTGCGGCCCGGGGCGCTGGGCGGGGCCGCGTGCTGGCTCGCTGTCGCGGGTGCGCAGGCCCTTTTGCCCGCACCGCCGACCGGTCCGCAGCAGCGGGTCGGCGTCCACGAAGTGCACTATCTGGCGTGGCTGTTCGTCGCCCTGGTGGTACCGGCGGCAGTGGCCGCCGCCGTGGCGGCGCGGTCGGGCCGAGGGCGCCGACTGGTCGCCGCTCTGATCGCGGCGGAGTCGGCAGCCCTGCTGGGACTTGTGGGGATGGTCCTGCTCGTCTCGTCGGACGGCTGCGTCGGACCGCTGAACACCCTGGAGAGCAGCTGCTCCTGGCATCCGGTCTGGGACACCATGTCGTGGACGCTGCCGCGTCTGGTCAACAGCGTCCTCGTGCTCGCCGCGGTCAGCGCGTTCCTGGTGGCCGCGGCCGGATCACTCGTCCGACGCGTGCGCCCGCGGGGGAAAAGAGGGACAGACGTCTCGGGCGAGGAGCCTGTACACTCCGGCGGCCGAGCGGCCGGTGCCCGCCGCCTCGGCGGGCACCTGGGGACGGTCATGGCCGTGGTGGCGGCGATGGCGGTCGCCGTGGTGGAACCGGTCTCCCTGGCGAAATACCACACCATGGTTCCCGACGCCGCCACCACTCAGCGGACGGCTCGGCAGTGGATGCACGTCACGGTCGTGACGGTGTCCGCCGACACCAGGGCACGGCAGGTCCACGCCTGGCACCGGCTGGGCGGCCGGTATCTGCTGGAACATGCCAAGGCCGACAACGACTACCTGCGCGCCGTCCTGCGCTCGGCGGTGGACACCAAGAACATCCGGCTGCCCTATCTGGCCCGCCTCCGGCCCACCTGCGCCGACTACGGCAGAATTGCCGGCTGGGTGGACCACGCCTACTTCCGTGTGCCCGACCGTGAGGCGCAGGCGGCCTGGCAGGCCCTCGGCCTCAGCGCACAGAAGGGCAGCACCGACTGCGAACGCGCTCTGAAACAGCAGGACATCACCCTGTTCGTCAGCGCGATGCGGGAACTGGGCGCAGCCGGGAACAGCACCGTGAAAGTCACGAGCAGAGTCGACACGGTGCTGCGCGAGGCGGGTTACGAGGACTACTTGAGCTCTACGCGGAAGGCGCGTGAGCCGGGCTGGTGACCGGTCGCCTCGGAGCATCCGGGCCTCGGAGACGGTGGAGGCCACGGAGGCCACCGTACCCGGCGGTGGAGGTCGTCGTTCCGGTGGCGCCTTCGACCGGCCGACCGAGATCGCGGACGTCGTCCGGCACGCCCTTTGAGCGGGCCGTTCGGTCCGCCGGTCCGGGCCGGGGCCCGGCGCACGCTCATCCGGTCAGCGGCCTGAACTGCCGGAACCTCCCCCGGTGGAACAGCAGCGGATCGCCCCCGTCCACCGCCCCCAGCGCCTCCACCCGGCCGACCACGATCAGATGGTCGCCGCCGGTGTGGACGGCGTGGATGCGGCAGTCGATCCAGGCCGGTACGGAGTCCAGCAGCGGCGACCCGGTCGCGGGAGCCGGCTCGTACGCCACCCCCGCGAACTTGTCGGCTCCGCTGACCGCGAAGGTCCGGCACAGCGCGCCCTGTTCCGCGCCGAGGATGTTGACGCAGAAGGCCCCGGCGCGCGCGATGCGCGGCCAGGTCGCCGACGTACGGGCGACCATGAACGTGACCAGCGGCGGGTCGAGCGAGAGCGATGCGAACGACTGGCAGGCGAAGCCCGCCGGACCCGCCTCGTCGTCCGGGTCGTGCGCGGTGACGATGGTGACCCCGCTGGCGAAGTGCCCCAGTACGCCCCGGAATTCGGCCGGGTCGACGGGCGGTCGCTCACCGTCGGCGACGGCCCGAAGATCCGGGCGTGGCAGTGGATCGACCGGCGCCGTCCCCGCGGTGGTGGAGGCGCCGACGGACCTGAGGTACCGGACGGCGGTGGCGGCCATGCCTGCGTGTCCCATCACGCTTCCCATTGAAACTGACGATACGTCAGATGGGAAGGGTGGGGGCGCGGTTCCACGGCGCGAAGTGGTGCGAAGCGGCGGCGAACGCCCGCCCGGAGCCGGGCCGAAGCGAGCTTTCCCGGTGCGCGAGGATAGGCGCAGGAGGGGAAAGACATGCCGATATCTGCCGCACGCGATACGAAGGCGACGTCCGGGGGTGCGGAGGCGCCCCCCGGCCTGCCGGACCTGTGGACCGGGCGGTCGGTCCTGGCGGGAGCGGGCGCGCTGTTCGTGGGGGCCGTGCTCGGCGTCGAGGTCGCGGGGTTCGCGCTCAGCCGGTGAGGGGCCTGGCGCCCACCGAGGGCCGGGGCGTGTCCGAGCGTCAGTTCCCGGCGGCGTACGTCACGAAGTGCGCCCATGCGTCAGGCGCGACGCTGAATCGGGGGCCCTGGGCGTTCTTCGAGTCACGGATGTGGATCGTGCCGGGAGTGGTTGCTACCTCGACGCAGTCGTTGGGGTTGCTGCTGTCGCTGTAGCTGCTCCTGAACCACGTCAGCTCGGAGTCGTCCCCAGCAGAGGTCTTCCGGATCATGTCTCTCCCAGCACTCGCTCGATGAAGGCCAGCGACTCCCGTGCGCTGAGAGCCTCCGCCCGGATGATGCCATAGCGGAGTTCAAGGATCCGTAGCTGCTTCGGGCTGGAGACGGGGCGACCGCCGAACTCGTCATCGGAACGCCCGACTGCCGTGCCGTCCTCGAACTTCAGCATCTGAATCCGCCCGCCTGTTCCAGGATGATCCCAGTGGGCCGTCGGCATCACCTGAATTTCGACGTTGCGCAACTGCCCCAACTCCAAGAGGTGTTCCAGCTGCCTGCGCAGCACCATCTTGCCTCCGATGGGGCGGCTGAGCGTCGCCTCTTCCTGAACAAAACTCAGCTCGGGGGCCGGTGAGCGGTCGAAGATGGAGCGTCGGGCCATGCGGGCTGCGACACCACGCTCCACTTCGTCGTCCGACAGGGCCGGGCGTCTCGTCCTCAGCAACGCCCGAGCGTGCTCCTCCGTCTGCAACAGCCCATGCAGATTGTGGTCGCCGTACGACAGCAGCTCGACCGCCCGCGCCTCCATGCGCGCCAGATCCCGGATCTTCTTCGGGTACCGGACCTCCGCCACGTCCGTCTTCATCGCGGTGATCAGCCCGGCGGCCCCCAGAACCTCGTCCGCTCTGTCCAGATACTCCGGGCGCGGAATCCGTTTCCCGGCCTCGACCTTGTAGACCTGGTCCTCCCCGTACCCGATCGCCACGCCGAACTCGGCCGCCCGCATCCCGGCCGCCTCCCGGCGCAGTCTCAACTGCCGCCCCACCGTGGCCACGACCGCCGCGCCCGACTCGTCATCGGGGTCGACCTCCCAACCGGGCTCGTCCGTCTCGCCCTCGGACCGCTCCGTACCGTTCGCATCCACCCGCATCCGCGCCACCTCCGACGTGCCGTCACCATCGCGGCACCACCTACCCGCACGCCTGCTCCGGACAGCCCGGACAACGCCGGACAAGCGCCGGACAGTCACCGTACGCATCCGTTTGATCACTGGTCAGCGTAAGTGTGCCCGGCCACGCTGAGTGACGTGAATCAAGAAATCGCCCTCCCTCAACCCCCCACTCTCAGCCGCACGTTCACCGTGCTGCTCTCGCCCACCCGCCGGGGAGCCAGGCTCGCCCGGCTGCTCACCACCGCACAGCTGGGTGAGTGGGGGATCCCGTCGGAGCCGGCCGCGCAGATCGTTGCCGAGCTGGCGGCCAACGCCGTGGTCCATGGCCGGGTGCCGGGGCGGGACTTCCGGCTGGACCTCGCGGTCGACGACGGCGGCGCGCTGCTGCGGATCGAGGTGAGCGATGCGCGCGGTGACTGCCTTCCGTTTCTTCCGGCGGACGCGGCAGTCCCGGACGGCGACGCCGAATCCGGGCGCGGCCTGCTGATCGTCGAGGCGCTCGCGGATCGTTGGGGCGGCAGTCCCGGACCCCTTCCCCGTAAAACCGTCTGGGCCGAACTCGATCTCGCGCCGTGACTGCCGCCACCGGGTCGCGGATTTCCGCGACCCGGTGGTCCGCGACGCGGCTCCGCACGACGTCAAAAGCCTTGAAGAACTGGGGAAATGAACCTTCCCGACCCCACCCTGCCGTCCGTCACTCACATGGGTGAGATTGGCCAACTTAGCTGCTGTTCAGGTCGGTTGGCTGGCATATGCTCACCGCGACGATCAGCCCCAGACATGCGACGGCCCCCGGCCGGGACTGGCATCCCGATCGAGGGCCTGACCAACGAGGAAGACAGGCCTTCCCGATGGATACCCAGCAGATTAGCGCGCTCTCGCGCCCCCCGTCCCGCACACGCGGAGACGCCGCGCCGTACTCCGGTGTAGTGCACAACAACTCCCGGCACCCCAGCCGTTTCACGGTCGTGGGCAACCACCTGACCCAGCACCGAGAGCTCTCCCTCACCGCGATCGGGCTCGCCGCGCACATCCAGTCGCTGCCCGCCGGAGCCGGGATCGGCATCAAGGACCTCGCCGCCCGCTTCCCTGAGAGCGAGGGCCGGATCGCCGCCGCGTTACGCGAACTCGAAGCCCACGGCTACCTGCGACGCACCCGCACGCGCCTGGCCGACGGCCGCATCGTCACGCGTACCGTCACCTGCAACCAGCCTGCCGACCGGCGGCCCGCGGACACCCGGCCGGGTCGTGACTGTCCGACGCACCCGCAACGAAAGGCCCGGCCGCCCGCGCCCGGCCGACCACGCCGGGAGGCCGCAGCCGACGGCACGCGTCCGCTCGGATCTGCGGCCCGCACTCTGCCCACACCACGCCGCGCGCCCACTCCGCGCCGCGAGCCCACCCCGCGCCGCGACCGCACCCCGCACAGCCGGTCCACGCCCCTGCTCGTACCGCAACCGGCCTTTCCCGCGGCGTCCCTCCTCCGGGCCGCCGCCGACCTGCTTGCCGGGCTGCACCACAAGGAACCGCGCCTGCTGCTCTCCGTGCAGGACGTGGACATCCTGGCCCCGGGGGTCGCCGCATGGCTGGAGCGCGAGGTCGGCCCCGCGGCCGTAGAACACGCCCTGACCAGCGAACTCCCACCCGAACGGCTGCTCCGCCCCGCCGGGCTCCTCGCGTACCGGCTCACGGCCCGGCTGCCGCCACTGCCTCTGTTCCGATCCCCGGCCGATGTCCCGCCCCGGCCCTTCCCGCTGCAGAACTGCGAGAGCTGCGACCGGGCATTCCGCGCGGCGGAGTCAGGAGAGTGCCCCGACTGCCGGACCGACAACTCCCATCCGACCGTTCGACAACTCTAGGAAACCCACATGGTCAGCTCGTCCCACGAGGCGATGCACCGCATCTTTCAGGAGTACCCGGGGCTCTTCTCCCGCGTCTCCGAGGTACTGGGGGTCGAGATCGGCCCACCCGCCTCGGCCACCGTCATGCCCACGGACCTCACCGAGAACAGGCCCCTCGAACGCCGAGTCGACACCCTGCTGCGCATCGACATGGAGGACGACCAGTCGTACCTCCTCGCGATCGAGGCCCAGGGCAAGAAGGACCCGGACAAGCCCGCGAGCTGGATGTACTACCTGTCGTACCTTCAGGCGAAGTACAAGCTGCATCCCATGCTGCTGGTCGTCTGCCAGGACAGAGCGACCGCCGAATGGGCTGCACGCCCGTTCCGTGTGGGCCACCCGCAATCGCCCGTGCTCACCCTGCAGGCCCTCGTCGCGGGCCCGCACAACATGCCAGTGATCAAGGATGTGGCCGAGGCTCGCAAGGACCTGGCGCTGGCCACGCTGGCGGCGATCACACACGCAGGCGATCCGGACATCGGTGCCATACTGAAAACGCTGTCGACCGCTCTGCGTGACGTACCGGAAACCATCGCCAACCCCATCGTCGAACTCACCGCACAAGGCTTGGGCAACCGCCCGGCCGCACAACAGTGGAGGAACCTGGTGGCCGTGGACCTTTCCTTTTACAAGTCGTTCATGTCGGAAGAAATCCGGGACGAGGGCCGCGCGGAGGGCATCGCGCGGGGCATCTTGCTCTTCCTTGCCCAGGCCGGTGTCGATGTGCCCGACGAGGCTCGTGAGCGGATCACGGGCTGTACCGATCTTGATGTTCTGAGTCGCTGGCTTCTGCGTGCTCCCGGCGCCGCTTCCGTCGAGGATGTCTTCGCCGAGGAGTAGGCGGATTGCGGCCGAGGCCCGCCGGTGGCCCTCGTCGACCGGCGGGTCCCGGCCGCACAACAGTGGAGGAACCTGGTGGCCGTGGATCTTTCCTTTTACAAGTCCTTCATGTCGGAGGAAATCCGGGACGAAGGCCGAGCGGAAGGCCGCGCGGAAGGCCGCGCGGAAGGCCGCACGGAAGGCCGCGCAGAGGGAATTGCGCGGGGCATCTTGCTCTTCCTTGCCCAGGCCGGTGTCGATGTGCCCGACGAGGCGCGCGAGCGGATCACGGGCTGTTCCGATCTCGACGTTCTGAGTCGCTGGCTCCTGCGTGCTCCCGGCGCTGCTTCCGTCGAGGATGTCTTCGCCGAGGAGTAGGCGGACTGTGGCCGGGACCCGCTGGTGGCCCACGCCAACCGGCAGGTTCCGGCCGCATAGCACCGGAGGGGTCTGGTTGCTGCGGATCCCGGGCAGTCCCACCCGGTATCAGGAGAGGGATGACGTGAGCGCCCCAGGGCCGCTCACAGGCCCCGGTACTTCGGAGCACGCCGCTCCACGAAGCTCGCCACGCCCTCGTTGGCGTCGTGCGTCGTCATGTTGACCTCCTGGGCCATCGCCTCGGCCGCGAACGCCGTGGCCCGGTCGGCGTCCAGCGATGCGTTCACCAGCTGCTTGGTGAGAGCGATCGCACGGGTCGGGCCGTCCGCCAGCCGCTGGGCCCAGGCTCGGGCCGTCGCTGTCAGTTCCTCGTCCGGGACGACCCGGTTGACCAGGCCCAGCCGTTCCGCCTCCGCCGCCGGGAGCGAGTCGCCGAAGAACATCAGCTCCTTGGCGCGCTGCGGGCCGATCAGGCGCGGCAGCAGGTACGCGCCGCCGCCGTCGGGCACGAGGGCACGGCGTACGAACACCTCGATGAACTTCGCCGACTCGGCGGCCAGCACCAGATCGCAGGCGAGGGCGAGGTGTGCGCCGATGCCGGCCGCCGTGCCGTTGACGGCCGCGATCACCGGCTTCTCGCAGTCCAGGACGGCGGCGATCAGGCGCTGGGCGCCGAGCCGGATGGTGCGGGCGACCTCGCCCGGTACCCGGTCGCCCGTCGCCGGGGCGCCGCGCAGGTCGGCGCCCGCGCAGAAGCCGCGGCCGGTGGCGGTGAGGACGACGGCCCGGACGGCCGGGTCGGCGGAGGCGTCGGCGAGCAGAGCGATGACGCGTTCCCGCTGGTCCCAGGTGACGGCGTTCATCGCCTCGGGACGGTTGAGCGTGATCCAGGAGACGCCGTTGTCAGTGGCGTGGAGTACCAATGAATCAAGCGGTTCGGTGGACTCGGCGGTGTCTTCGGGGGAGGACGGCATGAGGCAACTCCTGGGTGAGTGGTGTGGCCGGTGGCGTGGCCATCGAGGCGGTCGGCAGGGTGATCGGTCAGCGGCAGACGGCCAGCGCGTCCAGTGCCACCGCGCCCTGCCCCCGCCCCAGCACCATCAGCGGGTTGATGTCGAGTTCGGCGAGGTCGTCGCCCAGTTCCAGGGCCATCCGCTGCACCCGCAGCACGACCTCGACGAGCGCGTCCACATCCACCGGCGGGCCGCCGCGTACGCCCTCCAGCAGGGCTCGGCCACGCAGTTCGTCGAGCATCGACCGCGCCTGATCCTCGCCGAACGGCGGTACGCGCACCGCCGCGTCGTGCAGCACCTCGACCAGCACACCGCCGAGCCCGACCGTCACCGTCGGCCCGAACAACGCGTCCTGCGTGATCCCGACCATCATCTCGACGCCCCGCTCGACCATCTGGCAGACCAGGATGCCGTCCAGCTCGATGCCCTCGTACCGCGCGATGTCGGTCAGTTCGCGGTACGCGTCGCGCACCTGGCTCGCGGAGGTGAGCCCGACCTTGACCAGGCCCAGCTCGGTCTTGTGGGCGAGCCGGGCGCCCGACGCCTTCATGACGACCGGGTAGCCGACCAGTCCTGCCGCCCGGACGGACGCGGCGGCGCTGGTCACCAGCTGCTCGCGCGGAACGCGGATTCCGTACGCCCGCAGCAACTGCTTCGCCGCGTGCTCGCTCAGCTGGTGTCCCGGGCGCATCAGTGCCTGCGCCTTGCGGAACGACGGCGACGGCGTGCGCGGCGCCTCGTCGAAGGGGGAGCGGTAGGACGCGGTGAACCGGTGGTGGTCCAGATATGCCTTCACGGCGGTGATGCAGTTGCCGAAGGTCCGGAAGGTGGCGACGCGGGACGAGCCCAGCAGCGTCGTGCGGTACGCGTCCTCCGTACCGACGGGCGAACCCCACACCACGCACACCAGCTTGTCCGTGGTCTCCGCCGCGTCCACCAGGTCCTGCGCGAGTTTGTCGCTCATCGGAGGGAAGGGGCCGGTGATCGGACAGATCAGGACCCCGACGTCGGGGTCGGCGAGGATCGCGTCGATGATCTTCCGGCCGCGCCAGTCGCCGACCGGGTGGCCGCCGTTGTCGACCGGGTTCGCCACGTTCAGATAGCCGGGGATCCACTCGTGCAGCTCGCGTTGCTTCGCCTCGGACAGGGTGGGAATCTTCAGTCCGGCTCCCGTCGCCAGGTCCGAGAAGTGCGCGCCCGTGCCGCCCGAGATCGAATACACGACGACGCCGTCGGCCTGCGGTTTCCGTGCGCGGGCCAGCAGGGCCGCGGTGTCCTGGAGTTCGTCGAGCCCGTCCACCCGGATCACACCGAACTGCCGCATCGCCGCGTCCACCACCTGGTCGGCGCCGGTCAGTTTGCCGGTGTGTGACGCGGCCATCCTGGCCCCCGTCTCCGTACGTCCCACCTTGACCGCCACGACCGGAACCCCGGCCCGCGCCGCCCGGTCCGCGGCGAGGAGAAAGGAACGCCCGTCTTTGAGCCCTTCCACGTAGCAGGCGATGGCCCCGACCTCGGGGCGCTGTGAGAAGTACGAGATGAAGTCGGCGGTCTCCAGATCGGCCTCGTTGCCCGTGGGCGCCCAGTGTGAGAGCCGTACGCCCAGCTCCTGAAGGGTGTAGACGGGGCGACCCTGGTGACCCGACTGGGTGATCAGAGCGATCGCCGGCCCGTCCAGGTCGTCCCGGAACCTCTCGAAGGCGTTGAGGTTGGTGTTCGGCCCGAGCAGCCGCAGCCCGGACCGTTCCACCGCCGCGGCCAGTCGCGCCTGGGCGGCGGCTCCCTCCTCGCCGGTCTCGGCGAACCCGGAGGCGAAGGCGACGGCGAACTTCACCTTGGCCTGTGCGAGTTCCTCGATGACCGGGAGCGGATCACCGACCAGCAGCACGGCCAGATCGACCTGCTCCGGCAGGTCCGCGACGGAAGGGGAACAGGGCCGCCCGAACACGGACTCCCGGCTGGGATGCACGGGATACAGCCGCGCCCCGACGCGCTCGGCCCAGCCGATCAGCTGTCGGGTGATCCCGGTATTGGGCCGCCCCTCGGTGTCGGAGGCGCCGATGACGGCGACGGACTCTGGCCGGAAGAACCGGTCCAGGTCCGGTACGGGGGCGTGCAGCGGACGGCCGCTGACATCGAGATCGCCCTCCGCGGCGGCGGCCGCCATGCTGTGGACGATGGCGTGCGGCTCTTCGCCGCAGGCCACCACCCTGGCGCGGAAGTCGGTGGTGAGGGTGCCGTGAGTCGATCCAAGCATCGTTCCGCCCACTCCTGCTAGAGGTCCGTCGGGTGATCGTGCTCGGCCAGCCTGAAGCTGACACACTGTCAGGTTACTGAACTGACGGCCCGTCAGGAATGGGTACGCAGGCAAAGGCTAATGCGGACGCCCGGACATCCATTCCGGATTCCGGGACATGGCCGGTGGCCGGGGTGTCGGGACAGGCTTTCCGTATGACACAGAACGCACAGCAAGCGCAGGAAGCACAGAGTGCTCCGGACCGGCCCGTACTCGTGATCGGCGGTACCGGGAAGACCGGGCGCAGGGTCGTGGACCGGTTGCGGGGACAAGGGGTGGTGACGCGGGTGGCGTCGCGGTCCGGGGCGACGCCGTTCGACTGGGACGACCGGGAGACCTGGGTGGCGGCGCTGGAGGGGGCCGCGGCGGCGTACATCGTTCCGCTGGACCTGACTCCCTCCCGGACCCCCGCCCTGGTCGAGCAGGCCGTGGCGAGCGGGGTCGGGCGGCTGGTGCTGCTGTCCGCCCGGGGCGCCGACGTGCCGGGGTACTTCGGGGATTCCTACGACGGGACCGGGCCGCACCTGGAGGGGGAGGTCGCGGTGCGGGCCTCGGGGGTGCCGTGGACGATCCTGCGGCCCGGCTGGTTCGCGCAGAACTTCAGTGAGGGGGTCTTCCGCGACGGGGTGATCGGCGGTGAGCTGGCGCTGCCCGCCGGGGACGGGGCCGCCGCGTTCGTCGACGCGGACGACATCGCGGACGTCGCCGTCGCCGCGCTCACCCGACCCGGTCACGAGGGACAGCTGTACGAGCTGTCCGGGCCGAGGGCGCTCACCATCGACGACGCGCTGGGCGAGATCGCGAAGGTCACCGGGCGGCGGGCCAAGTACGTCCCGGTCGCCGAGCAGGAGTTCCGGGAGGGACTCGTCGCCCAGGGGGTCTCCCCCGAGGAAGCGGCACTGTGGACGGACGCGCTGAAGCCGATCCGTACGAGCCGGGAGGCTCCGGTCGTCGACGGTGTGCAGCGTGCGCTGGGGCGCGCGCCGCGGGACTTCGGTGCGTTCGTGCGCAAGGCGGCCGACTCGGGCGCCTGGACCGGCTGAGCCCGCTCGCCGCGATCTCCCCGGGGGGATCGCGGCGGGGCGTCAGCCTGCCGGGGCCTCCCGGTCCGGCTCGCCCCGCGCCCCGGGCGCACGGCGGTACGCGCTCGGGCTGACGCCCCGGACCCGCTTGAACGCCGCGCTGAAACCGAACGCGTCGGCGTACCCCACCCGGCGGGCCACCGCCGCCACCGTCAGGTCCTGGCGGCTCAGCAGGTCGGCGGCGAGCGTCATGCGCCATTCGGTCAGATACGCCACCGGGCCCTCCCCGACCAGCTCCGTGAACCGTTTGGCGAACGTGGTCCGTGAGACCCCCGCGCGTGCGGCCAGTTCCGCCGTCGTCCACGGATGCGCCGGGTCCTCGTGCAGGGCGCTCAGGGCCGGGCCGGCGATCTCGTCGCCGAGGGCGTGGTACCAGGCGGGCGGGGCCGCCTCCGGGCGGTCGAACCAGTCACGGAGCGTGCACACCAGCAGCCAGTCCAGCAGCCGGTCCAGCACGATCTGCCGACCCGGCCGCGCCCCGCCGATCTGCCCCTCCAGGTAGTCGTGCAGGGGCGAACAGTCTTGGTCGTCCGGTACGACGAGTACCGGTGGGAGGACCTGGAGCAGCCGTCGCGGTACCTCGGCCCGCACATCGTAGGAGGCCGCCAACAGTACCGTGGGACCGGTGAGTTCGTCCGCCGGTGCCGGAGCAACATCGGAGCCGGTGCCCCAGTGCACCTCGCGTACGGACGCACCCGGTCCCGCACCCGTGGCCGGGTCGTCGGTGAAGACGAACGGGGCCGGGCCCCGTACGATCGCGGCCTCGCCGGCCCGCACCCGGCGCGCGGCGAGATCACCGCTGCCGTCGCCGCCCGCCCCGCCCTTGCCGTCGCCGCCCCCTCCGCCGCCGTCCGGGACGATCCACCCCTCGCCGCGCAGCGGCATGCACAGGGTCAGATAGGCGCCGTCCGTGAACCTCAGCGACCACGGTGGATACAGCACCGAACGACCGAAGAGCGACCCCTTCCCCCGCACGCCACGCAACAACTCGTCGAACACGTCCATGCGGCAACGGTACGCAGACGGGGCGGCGAACGGGTCGTCGGAATGCAGGCCGCTCAGCACGAACGTGACGGCCCTCGCTTCCCCCGGTCCCCGGAGCAGTCAGCCCGTGCGTGACAGCCGCTTCGCGATCTTCCGAGCGTCCAGGGCCATTTCGCGGAACATGCCGCTGATCGGGTTGGTGAACCCGGTGAAGTACAAACCGGGCGCCTGCTTGGGCGTGCGGCCGCCGTGCACCACCGGCCTGCCCCGCGCGTCCAGTACGCCGAGGTGGCCGACCAGCCCCTCCAGGGCCCGGTGGTAGCCGGTCGCCGCGATCACCGCGTCCGGGGTGATCCGTTCCCCGCCGGCCAGCACCACCGCGTCCTGGTCGAACGACTCGACGGCCGCCACCGGCACCACCCGGCCGCCCCTCACCGCGTCGATCAGCCCCACGTCCTGCACCGGAATGGCGCCGTTCCTGACCCGTGAGTACAGGCCGGTCTCCGGGCGCGGCAGCCCTTGTGCGGCGAGGTCGGGCACGGCGATCCGGGCCATCAGGCGACCGGCCCGGTCGACCAGCCGGACCGGCAGTCTGCGTACCAGGATGCCGGTCGCCTGGGCGGGCCAGCCCGCGGTCGAGCGGCGCACGATGTGCGGCACGGTGCGCACGGCGATCCGTACCCGGGACGCCCCGCCCTCCACCAGGTCGACGGCGAGCTCCGCACCCGTGTTGCCGATGCCGACGACGAGGACGTCCTTGCCCGCGAACGGAGCCGGGTTGCGGTAGTCGGAGGCGTGCACCAGGTCGCCGGTGTAGGTGTCGCGGCCGGACCAGTCGGGGATGCGCGGGGTGTGGTTGTAACCGGTGGCGACGACGACGGCCCGGCCGGTCAGCATCCGGCCGCCGGTCGCGGTCAGGTGCCAGCCCGCCCCGTCCGGGGCCCGGTCGATGCGGGACACCTCGACGCCGGTCACCACCTCCAGCTCGTGATGCTCGACGTACTTGTCCAGATAGCGCACCACATCGTCCCTGGCCACCCAGCGTCCGAACCGGCGCGGCATGGCGAGCCCCGGCAGTGCGGACCAGCGCCGGGTCGTGTGGAGGTGCAGCCGGTCGTAGTGACGGCGCCAGGACGCCCCCACGTTCGCCGATTTCTCCAGCACGACCGCCCGTACCCCCTGCTCGCGCAGGGCCGCGGCGACGGCGAGACCGCCCGGACCGCCCCCGATGACGTACACGGGCCGGTCCTCGGTGAGGTCGATGGGGGCCGGGGTGGGGCTACCGGCGGTACGTGCGCTGTCGGGCATGGTTCGGAGCGTAATCAAGCACTCGCTTGATGGGTCTCGGTCAAGACCGGAATCGGTTGCGAATGGGTCACGCGGGCCCGGCGTCGCCCGGCATGCGGGGTGTGTGCCTCCCGCGCACATTCCGCACGCCTCTTGCGTGAGCCGCCCCCATCAGGTGAACTGACGTACCGTCAGATTCAGCGAGTGGGAGGCCCCATGCAGACGATCTGGCTCGGCGGAGCCGAGTGGCTCGCCGTTCTCCGGATAGGTCTCGGCCTGTGGTGGCTGGAGAGTTGGCGGCACAAGGACAAGAAGGGCTGGTTCGAACGTGGTACGGGGATCGCCTGGGCCGCGGACGTGGCGGGCAAGCACCGGTGGGCGGCCGTCCGCACCGGCTTCCGGCGGATCGTCGCCCCGCGCCCCAAGGCCATGGCCTACCTCGTCGTGTACGCCGAACTCGCCCTGGGGCTCGGCCTGATCGCCGGATTCCTCACTCCGGTCGCCCTCGTCGCCGGACTCCTGCTCAACCTCCTCTATCTCGTGCTGATGATCCACGACTGGGCCGAACAGGGGCAGAACGCGATGATGGCGCTCATCTCGCTCGTCGCGCTGTTCGCGATGTCCTGGCAGACCTGGTCGCTCGACGAAGCGATCGGACTCTTCCTGTGACCGCGGCCGCCGTGCGTTTCGACCTTCCCGAGCCGGACGCCTTCACGCGCCCCTTCTGGGACGCCGCCGCCCGGGGGCGGTTGCTGCTGCGCCGCTGCCGCGCCTGTGGGCGCGCCCACCACTACCCCCGCGAGTTCTGCCCGCACTGCTGGAGCGAGGACGTCGCCTGGGAGCGGGCGAGCGGAGACGCCACGCTGTACACGTGGTCCGTCGTCCACCGCAACGACCTGCCGCCGTTCGGCGCCCGCGTCCCGTACACCGCCGCCGTCGTCGACCTGGCCGAGGGGCCGCGGATGATGACGCAGATCGTGGAGTGCGCGGAGTCCGGCCTGGCGATCGGCATGCGGCTCCGGGTCACCTTCCGGCACGAGGCGGGCGGGGAGGCCGTCCCGGTCTTCCGGCCGTGGGGCGGCCCCGACTCCGCCGTCCATCCGGCATGACTCAGCGCGGTGCGCCGCGCCGCAGCTTCCACCGCTCCCACGCGCTGGGGTGGCGGACGACCACGCCGCCCACGCCTGCCGTGCCGGTGACACGGATGAGCGGGGCACCCGCGGGGTCGGGGTGCTCAGCAGTCATGTACCTGATGATACGGATGGGTTCGGTGCCCGGTTCACAATCCGGGCGCCCCCCACACCGGGAACCACCGGGCCAGGTCCTTCTCCATCCGGAGGTCGTCCCCGAGCACCGCTCTGACCTGCAACTCCAGCTGGTTGTCCCGCTTCTCGACGCCGCCGGGCAGGGGTGCGAACGGATAGAACGTGCCGCGCTTGTAGAGATAGACCAGAGCCAGCGGACGCTCCCGCGCGTCCCGGAAGCCGATCAGCGAGCAGAGCAGCTGCGGCCCGAAACCGCCGTCCTGGAGCAAGGTGTTGACCGCGTGCAGATCGTTGACCAGGGAGGCCGTGTCATCGGCCGGCTGGCGGGCGAGCAGCCAGGTGTAGCCGTAGGTGTCCTGGCTGAACTCCACCGGGATGCCGCCCCGGTCGGTGTCGGCGTCGAGCAGTTCGCGCACGTCCTGCTGGATGCGGGCGAAGGTGCCGCCCTCGACGCCCGCGAAGCAGACAGAGCCCAGACCGGTGGGGGTGAAGCCGGCGCCCGCCTGGAGGGTGAGCGCGGCGGAGGGCACGGCGAAGAGCTGGTCGAGGTCGGGGCGGACCGGCTTGCTGCGGCCCAGGATGGTGTCGAGAAGACCCATGGACGTTCCTTACGGGCGGGCGAGATCGGCGGAGATGCGGGCCAGCTGGTCGAGGCGCTGTTCGAGGGTCGGGTGGGAGGAGAGCAGTCGGCTCAGGCTCTCCTTGGAGGAGAACGCGGGCATGAAGTAGAAGGCGTTGTACGGCTCCGCCTTCCGCAGGTCCTCGGTCGGGATGCGGGCCATCTGGCCGCTCACCTTCGTGAGGGCGGAGGCGAGAGCCGACGGGCGCCCGGTGAGCAGGGCGGCGGTGCGGTCGGCGGAGAGCTCGCGGTAGCGCGAGAGCAGCCGGGTGAGCAGGAAGCTGAGGCAGTACACGACCGCGCTGGCCAGCGGGATGAGCATGATCGCGATACCGACGGGGTCATTGCTCCGGCTGTTGCGGGACAGGCCGCCCCACAGGGCGACGCGGGTGATGATGCCGGCGAGCACACCGAGGAACGAGGCGATCGTCATGACGGCGACGTCCCGGTGCGCGACGTGCGACATCTCGTGCGCGAGCACGCCCTCCAGCTCCTCCGGCTCCAGTCTGCGGAGCAGACCGGTGGTGGCGCAGACGAGGGCGGTCTTCTCGTTCCGGCCGGTGGCGAAGGCGTTCGGCACATCGCTCCGGGCGATCGCCACCCGGGGCTTGGGCATGTCGGCCAGCGCGCAGATGCGGTCGACGGTGCCGTGCAGTTCCGGGGCCTCCTCGGGGGTGACCTCCCGGGCGCCCATGCTGAACGCCGCGATGCGGTCGCTGAACCAGAACTGCGCGATGAACATGCCGCCCACCAGGATCAGAATGATCGGCCAGGCGCCGCGCAGCACCGCGAGCAGCACGCCGACCAGGACCACGTACAGGAGTCCGATCAGGAACATGGTGGTCACCATGCGTGTGGTCAGCCCGCGGTCCGCGGCGTAACGGGAACGGGTTCGGCTCATCGGTGCCTCCAGTCCTCACCTGTCTCCACCTGTCTCCCATAGTGCCCCTTTGCTGTCTCAACCGAATAAAACGGCCTGCCGGGGCGGCGTCCGTCCGTGGGCCGCCCCGCCGACGGACGCCGCCCCGGCAGGCCGCCGGGACAGCCCTCAGGGCCAGAGCAGCTCCCGCGTCCAGTCCGCGCCGTCCCGGCGGTAGCGCAGCCGTACGTGGCGCCGCTCCGCGTCGCCCTGGAAGAACTCGACCTCCTGCGGCTCGACCACGTACCGCGTCCAGCTCGCGACCTGCGCGTCCGGCTCGGCCCGCGCCCGCTCCCAGGCGGCGTCGGCGGTCCGGGCCAGCTCCTCCCGCGAGCCCAGCACCTCGCTCTGCGCCCCGGTCAGCGCCGCGGCGAGGGCCCCGGTCGAGCGGGCGTGCAGATCGGCCAGGCTCTCCGCCCGGCTCGTCTCGGTGACCGGACCCCGCACCCGCACCTGCCGCCCCTGCGCCGGCCAGTAGAAGGCGAGCGCGGCGTGCGGGTGGGCGGCGAGCTGGCGGCCCTTGGCGCTGGTGCGGTGTGTGGCGAAGTGCCAGCCGCGCTCGTCCGCGCCGTGGAGCATCAGCGTCCGCACATCGGGGCGGCCGTCGGCGTCGACGGTGGCCAGCGACATCGTGTGCGGCTCCGTCTGCCCGGCGGCCACGGCCTCGGCGAACCAGGCGTGGAAGAGGGGCAGCGGGGCACAGGGCGCGGTGTCCGGGTCGAAGGAGGGAAGGTCCACGTCCCAGACCCGCTGGGCGTGGAGCAGGTCCAGGAAGCTCTGCTGTGCGTGGGTCTTCTGCGGGTGGGCTCTCCGCGCGTCGGTCTCCTGCGTGTCGGCCCCCTGTCCGTGGGGCCTGTGTACGTCGCTCATGGCCCTATTGCAGCGCACCGGCGTGACCGGCCCCCCTCACCCCCGTCCCAGCACCACCGTCCCGGACGAGCAGAACCAGCCGCCCGTCCCCGACGCCACCGCCAGCTCGGGCAGCCGGCCGCCGGCCCTGCGCACCTGGCGCTCGCCCGCCTCGCCGCGCAGTTGCCGTACCGCCTCCACCAGCAGGAACAGCCCGCGCATCCCGGGGTGGCAGGCGGACAGGCCGCCGCCGTCGGTGTTGACCGGCAGCTCGCCCGTCAGGCCGGTCCGGCCCTTCTCCACGAACGCGCCGCCCTCGCCCTTCGCGCAGAACCCCAGGTCCTCCAGCGTCACCAGCGTCATGTAGGTGAACGCGTCGTAGATCTCGGCGAGGTCGATGTCCGCGGGCCGCACCCCGGCCCGTTCGAACGCCAGGCGGCCCGAGACCGCCGCGGGGGAGACCGTGAAGTCGTCCCACTCGGACATGGTGGAGTGCGAGGCGTGCTCACCCGTACCGAGGATCCACACCGGTTCCTTCGCCGTGTCCGGTACGTACTCCTCGGCGGCCAGCAGCACCGCGCAGCCGCCGTCGCTGCGGATGCAGCAGTGCAGCTTGGTGAAGGGGTCCGCGATCATCGGCCCCGACAGCACGTCGTCCACGGTGATCGGGTCGCGGAACATGGCGTCCGGGTTGGCCGCCGCGTTCGCCCGTGCCTGCACGGCCACCTCGGCGAGCTGTTCCAGGGTAGTCCCGTACTCGTGCATGTGGCGACGGGCGGCCATCGCGTACTTGGCGATCAGCGAATGCCCGTACGGCACCTCGAACTGGAGGGGGCCGCGCGCCCCGAAGGAGAGATTGGACGTACGGCGGCCCGCCCTGATGTCCGCGCGGGCCGTCGACCCGTACACCAGCAGTACGGCATGGGCGTGACCCGCCGCGATGGCGTCCGCCGCATGGGCCGCCATCACCTCCCAGGTCGAGCCGCCGACCGCGGTGGAGTCCACCCAGGTGGGTTTCAGCCCCAGATACTCGGCGACCTCCACCGGGGCGAGCGTGCCGAGTCCGGCGGAGCCGAAACCGTCGATGACGGACCGGTCCAGGCCCGAATCGGCGAGCGCCCGGCGGGCGGCCTGGGCGTGCAGGGCGTACGGCGTGGCCTCGTCGACGCGTCCGCAGTCGGCGAGGGATATGCCGACGACAGCGACCTTGCGGTGGGAAGAAGGCATGAATCTGACGGTACATCAGATTCGAGGGGTGCGGACCGGTCGGCGGCCGGGATCTTCCCGGCCCCACCCGCGCCTCCCGTTGCGCGACTCTGGGCATCTCGTGGATTCACCCCTAGCATGACGGGCCGTCAGATCGGGGGTCGAAGGCCCCTGACCGGAAGGAGTCCGACGATGGATGCCGCCTTCACCGCGGAACAGGACGAGATCCGCCGCACCCTGCGCGAGCTGCTCGCCGAACGCTGCGGACCCGCCGGCGTCCGCAGCGCCGTGCGGACCGCCGACGGGTACGACGATGCCCTGTGGCGCCGGCTCGCCCGGGACCCCGGACTGCCCGGACTCGCCCTCCCCGAGGCCTACGGAGGCGCCGGACGCGGCCTCGCCGAGCTCGCGGTCGCCTGCGAGGAGACCGGCCGTGCCCTGCTGCCGTCGCCCCTGATCCCCACCGCGGCACTCGCCGCGCCCCTGATCGTCGCGCTCGGCGCCGAGGCCCAGCGCACCGCCCTGCTGCCGCGCATCGCCGCAGGCGGACTCACCGCGACCCTGGCCGTGCCCGGCGGCTCGCTCCCCATCGCGCTCGGCCTCACCGGTGACCCCACCGGCGGCGCCTGGGCGGGTGGCGGCCGGGCCGGCGGCGTACAGGCCAGGCCGGTCGGCGGCGCGGCGGGCTGGCGGCTGTACGGCGAGGCCGTCCAGGTCCTCGACGGGCACAGTGCGGGACTCCTCCTGGTCGCCGCCCACACCGGCGGCTTCCCGCGCAGCCGTACGCTCCTCTTCCTGGTCCGCCCGGACACGGCGGACGGAGTCGTCCGCACCCGCCTGACCCCGCTGGACGAGACCCGCCCGCTGGCCCGCGTCGAACTCCGCGACGCCGAGGCCGAACTCCTCGGCGCGGACGACACCGTGGACGTGACCGACGCACTCGCCTCGGCCGGGCGCGGGGTCGCCGCCCTGCTCGCGGCGGAGGCGGTGGGGGCGGCGGCGGGCGCGCTGGAGCGAACCGTCGCACACGTCAGGGCGCGCGAGCGGCTCGGCGGAGCGACCGGCTCCCTCCGGGCCGTGGAGCCCCGCCTCGCGGATCTGTACGTACGGGTGGAGGCGGCCCGCTCCGCCGCGCACTACGCGGCCTGGGAGCCGACGGCCGCGGGCCTCGCCCTCGCCCAGGCGCTGGAGGCGCTGCGGATCACCACCGCCGAGGCCGTTCAGCTGCCCGGTGGGACCGGTTTCGCCGGGGAGCACGAGGCGCATCCGTACTTCCGGCGGGCCGCCGCCGACGAACTGCTCTTCGGCCCCGTCCACCGGCTCCGCGATCATGCGGCGCACCGGGCCGGGCTGTTCGCGCCGTCGAGCAGCGGGCGGGCGTCCGCCGGTCAGGTACCCGCCGGTCAGGTACCCGCCGGTCAGGTACCCGCCGGTCAGGTACCCGCCGGTCAGGTACCCGCCGGTCGGGTACCCGCCGAGCGGCCGTCCGGCGGCCCGGCGCCGTCCGCCTCCGGATCGGCCGAGCGGGTGGCGGTCTGATGGCGCCCGGCGTCCGGTTGGTCCAGAAGGTGTCCTCCACCCGCACGTTCGCGAGGATCGCTCCGCACGTCGTCCCCGCCATGGACCGCGCGGTACACCGGCTCACACGCGGAAAGGTGCTGCTCAGCGCCCAGATGCTGCCGGCGTTGATCCTGACGGTGCCGGGCGCGAGGAGCGGACGGCCCAGGACCACTCCGCTGGCCTGCATGCCGGAGAACGGGACGGAGCAGAGCTGGATCCTGGTCGGCAGCAACTTCGGCCGTACAGGGCATCCGGCCTGGACCGCGAATCTGCTGGCCGGGCCCGACCGGGCCGTCGTCAACTGGCAGGGCCGGAACATTCCGGTGCGCGCCACGCTGTTGGAGGGGCCGGAACGGGAGGCGGTGTGGCGGACGGCGCTGAAGTTCTGGCCGCCCTACGCGACGTACCAGGCGCGGGTCGAGCGGGAGATCCGGTTGTTCAGACTGGAACGCCGGGACGACTCCGGGACCGACGCGACCGACGGGGCCGACGGGACCGACGGGGCCGACCGGGCCGATGGGACCGACGGGGGCTGACCGGGCTGCATGCGGCCGGACGCGGAAGCGATGGGTGGGGAAGCGATGGCCGGGGAGGGGCGCGCATGGCGCCCGGTGCGGGGGAGCCGCCCGGTGGGGGGTGCGAAAACAGTGCGCGCAAACGGCTGTTGGGGCGATCCGTGGAACGGCCCGGGTGCACAGACAGCGGACCACGCATGTGGTCCGCCGTGTGTGAGACAGGACCTGGGGCGCCCGGAACGGCCGCGCGGTGTGCCCAGTGCGGGAGATGGCCCGGTGCGTGTAGCGGCCCGGTGCCGGCGTTACTTCGTCGGCTTCTTGCCGGTGATGCCCAGATGAACCAACAGTGCGAGATTCGGCTTGAGTTCGGCCTGCTTCACGCCCCAGGTGGTGAAGCCCTTCTGATGCGAGGCGACTGCGGCCAGCATCGCGACCAGTGATCCCGACATCGCGGCGGCGCTGACGTCCTTGTCGACCTTGCCCTTGGCCTGGAGCTCCTTCACCGCGTCCGTAAGGGAGTTGGTGACCGAGTTCAGGATCTTCATGCGGATCTTGTAGAACCGCTTGTCGCCCTCGGCCGCCCCGAGGTCGACCACGCGCAGGATCGCGTCGTGATGTCGCCAGAAGTCGAGGAATCCCTCGACGAGTTCTTCGGCCGTCTGCCAGCCGGCCTTGCCGACCCAGGAGCGGCCTGCGACCAGTTCGGTCAGCTCGGCGCCCTCCTTGGCCATCTCTTCGGCGATTTCGAGGACGGCGCCCTCGACGTCGGGGAAGTATTGATAGAAGGTCGCGGGTGAAGTCCCCGCCTTCCGGGCCACGTCGATAACTTTGACGTCCCGGTACGGCGAGGAACTGAGCATCTCGCTGAGGCAGTCGAGCAGCTTCTGCCGCGTCGCCTGTCCGCGTCGACCGGCCACGCGGCCGTCGACGGTGCGTACTTGTCCTGTCATGCCGTCAGCTTACCGAGGGGTGATCGGAGCGCGATTCGGCCGACTGCAAATGGGGAGCGCCGCAGACGCGCCGGGGGGAGTGGCCGGATATCGACGCATGCGCCCCACAGGGGATAAGTCTTATCAACAGCCTGTGGATAACTTCGGTGGATAACTTTCCGTGACGCGGCGAGCAAGGAACTCTTCCGTCGGAAATGTGTTCGATGTGGACGGGTCGGGGGGCGATGCGCGCCACCCGCGGTTACGTTTGCTGTGACGAGCGTCACCGTGGTGAATCGCGAGCGACCGGGAACGACCGCGGACAACTGCGAACAAAACGCGAACCGGCGGCGAACGACCGCGAACGACCGCGACGGAGGGACCGGGCCCATGGCCGCATTCGCGCAATCCGCGCCGTGCTGGGTGGACGTGCAACTGCCCGACCTCGAAGCGGGCAAGCGTTTCTACGGTGAGCTGTTCGGCTGGACCTTCCGGGCCGGGGACGGCCCGTACGCGGACGCCTTCAGCGGCGGGAAGCTCGTCGCCGCACTCGTCGCCAAGCAGGACGGCCGGATGCCCACCGCCTGGGGGATCTATTTCGCCACCGACGACATCGTCGCGTCCGTCGCCCGCGTCAGAGAGGCGGGCGGCCAGGTGATCATCGACCCCGTGCGGGCCGGCCGGGCCGGAGCGGTCGCCCAGGCGGCCGACCCCGGCGGAGCCGTCTTCGGGCTCTGGCAGGCCGGTGACCGCGAGGGTTTCGAGAAGCAGAACGAACCGGTCTCCTTCTGCTGGACCGAGGTCCACACCCGGCAGAAGGACCGCGTCGACGCCTTCTACGAGGAGGTCTTCGGCTTCCAGGGCACCGACCTCGGCACCTCGGGCGAGGAGGAGCCCGGCGGGGGAGAACCCGGCGAGGAAGAATCCGGCGAGGAGGAGCCCGGTGAGGCCGGGCCCGGCGCGCCCCGGCCCGGCGCGGCGGAGTCCGGCCGCGACGTCGCCTTCCGCATGTGGTCCCCGGCGGGCACGGAACCGGGACCGGACACCGCGGTCGGCGGGCGCAGCGTCATCACCGACGCCTTCCCGGCCGAGATGCCCAGCTACTTCCTCACCTACTTCGCCGTCGAGGACTGCAATGCCACCGCCGGACACGCCGTACGCCTCGGCGGCCGGATCTCGGCACCGCCCTTCGACATCCCGTACGGACGGATGGCGGTCCTCCAGGACGATCAGGGTGCCGTGTTCGCCGTACTTCAGCCCCCTGTGTCCGAGAAGAGGGCAGAGTGAGCTGTGACACCCAGGTCCGCCCCCGGGTTCGCAACCAGGGCCTCAGCCAGGAACAATCGGGGTGCGCACCGCCGGGTGGTGCCCAGTGGTGAGACGCCGCACAGGGCGGGTTTTCGCGGGCTTCTGTTCCTGAGGCCCGTACGGGGAGGTGGCAGGGCAAGTGGTGGAGCAGCTGACGCAGCACGACCCGAGACGGATCGGCCCGTTCGAGGTGCTGGGACGGCTCGGGGCCGGTGGCATGGGGCTGGTCTATCTCGCCCGCTCGGCTTCGGGCCGGCGGGTGGCGATCAAGACGGTACGCACGGAACTTGCCGAGGACCAGCTGTTCCGGGTCCGCTTCACACGTGAGGTGGAGGCCGCTCGGGCCGTCAGCGGCTTCTACACGGCCGCGGTGGTGGACGCCGACCCGCGGGCCGCGGTGCCGTGGCTGGCCACCGCCTATGTGCCCGCCCCCTCGCTCGAAGAGATAGTGACCGAGTGCGGGCCCATGCCGGTCCAGGCGGTGCGCTGGCTGGCCGCCGGTATCGCCGAGGCGCTGCAGTCGATCCACGGTGCGGGGCTCGTCCACCGCGACATGAAGCCGTCGAACGTGCTCGTCGTCGAGGACGGCCCGCGGGTGATCGACTTCGGGATCGCGTCCGGGGTCTCCAACACCCGGCTGACCATGACGAACGTCGCCGTCGGCACGCCCGCCTACATGTCGCCCGAACAGGCGCGGGACTCCCGCAGTGTCACCGGCGCCAGCGACGTCTTCTCGCTCGGCTCGACGCTGGTCTTCGCCGCCACCGGGCATGCGCCGTTCCACGGTGCCAACCCCGTCGAGACCGTCTTCATGCTGCTGCGCGAGGGCCCCGATCTGGAGGGCCTGCCCGACGAGCTCCGGCCACTGATCGAGTCCTGCATGCAGATGGACGCCGGGCTGCGGCCCACCCCGGCCGATCTGCAGGCCCAGCTCGCCCCGCACCTCTTCGCCTCCGGCGGCGACGACAGCGGCACGGCCTCGGCCTGGCTGCCGACCTCCGCCACCGCGATGATCGAGCAACGCCGCGGCGGAGGCCGCAAGCCCGCTGCTCCCGTCGCCCCGGCACCGGTCCCGCCGCCGCCCCCGCAGCCGCCGGGCACCGACCGGGACACCGCCTGGCGCAGCGGCGGCGACCTGCGCTCCCCGGCCGCCGCGGCGGCGCAGCTGCCCGACGGGGGCGGTCCGGTACGACTGGCAGGCGCGAAGGTGCCCATCGGCCCCGGCCCGCGCGCCCAGGACGTCCGGGCCACCGCCACGGCCACCGCGGACGCCGGCCCCGCGACCGGCTGGGTGCGCCCGCCCGTCGGGGCGAACGGCGCGGCACCCGCCGCCCCGCTGCCAGCGCCCGCGCACGCCCCCGAGCTCGCGCCGGCGGCCCCGGACCGCTGGCGGCCCTGGCGCTTCCGGATGTCCAACGACGTCTGGGGGACGCCCGTCGTCGCCGGAGACCTGCTCTACGTCACCTCGTTCGAGGTGCACGCCCTGGACGTGGGCAACGGGCGCCGCCAGTTCAAGACCCGGGACGTGGCCTGGGTGATGGCGGTGGAGGACGGCCGCATCCACGCCTCCGACGGGCCGTCGCTGTACGCCCTGGACGCGGCGACCGGCACCGAGCGGTGGCGACTGCAGACCGATGCCTGGGTGTACTCCCTCAAGGCGGACCGAGGCACCGTCGTCACCGGTACCCGGGGCGGCGGCGTCCAGGCGTGGGAGGCGTCCACGGGCGAGAAGCTGTGGGAGAGCGGCGGCGTACAGACCGACTTCGAGACGGCGGAGGCCGGGCCCGTCGTCCACGACGGCACGGTCTACCTCTGGCAGGACGCCCGGCTGCGCGCCGTCGACGCCCGTTCCGGCATCGAGCGCTGGTCGTACCCGATCGGCGACGCGGCCTCCTGCGGCGGGGTGCCGGTCCGGGTGACCGCGGCGGCGGACGGCTTCGTGTACGTCAGCGCGGGGGCCCGGGTCCTGGCCGTCGACACCGTGTCCGGCCATGTCCGCTGGCACTTCGAGTCGCCCGCCGTCTTCCTCTCGCCGCCCACGTTCGCACCGGGCCCCGCGGTCACCGGCGGCGGCGTGTACCTCGCCGACTACCTCGGCACGGTCTACGCGATCGACGCCTCCACGGGCAAGGACCGCTGGCGCATCGCCACGGAGGCCCGGCAGTCGCTGGAGCCGGTCTTGGTGACGGGCGGGAACGTCCACGTCGGCAGCGGGAGCGCGCTGTACACCCTCGACGCGGTCACCGGCACCCCGAAGTGGCGGTTCGCGGCGGGCGGCGAGGTGGTGGGCGCCCCAGTGGTCGCCGACGGCCGGGTCCACTTCGGCTCCGCCGACCACGTCCTGTACACCCTGGACGCGGCGGGCGGCCAGCTCCGCTGGAAGCTGGCGACGGGCGGCGAGATCACGGGTTCGCCGGTGGCGCGGGGCGGTGTCGTGTACGCGTGCAGCAAGGACCGTTGCGTGTACGCGCTGGACGCGCTGAAGGGAACGGGCACGGGCAACCGGGCCCGGACGTAGCGCGCTGGCGTCACTCGCGGCCCGTTCCTCGGAGGCTCGGAGCCTCAGGAGCTCAGGGCTTCGGAGACGCGGGGTCTCAGGGGCGCGGGGGCAGGTCCGGGCCGGGGCCCTCGTCCGGTACGACGGGGTGCGGGGCCGTGTCCTGGTCCTCCGGTCCGGTCCCCGGGCGTGCGGCCGTGTCCCGGGACCGTGGGCCCGGACGGCGGGCTCCCGGAGGGGGCCCCGTGTACGGGTCCGGTTCCGGTTCCGGCAGCGGACTCGTCTGCACGGAAGGCCCCGGCTCCTGCGTCGGCGGCCAGGTGTCCGGGTCCTGCGACCCGGGCGCGGCATACGGCCGGTCACCGCCCTCGCGCGGGGCGCGGCGCCCACCGCCGCGCCGCCCCGGCATCAACGCCGCACCCAACAGCAGCAGCACCCCGCCGCCCAGGGCGCCCGCCACCCCCCACTGCAGCCCGGAGCCGTTGCCCGAGACGGTCAGACTGCCCACCGACTCCCCCTGGCGCACCATCCACAGCACGGTGAACCCGAGCACCACCACGCCCGCGGCCGCCACCAGCAGCCGCGACCGCAGCACCACTCCCACCACGGTCAGCACGGCGGCGAAGAGGAAGGCCACCCAGATCGAGCCCAGCAGTCCGGGCCGGCTGCCGGTGATCCCGGTGAACAGTTCGTCGATCCGGTAATGACGTCCCAGACGGCCGTCGTACCAGTCTCGGAAGGGGCTCAGCACGGCGGCCGCCGCTCCCACGAGAGCGAGGACCGAGCCGAGGACGTTGCGGACCATCGTCGGCCTCCTGCGTGTGCGCGGACCGGTGTCACATATCGGCACCGCTCTCCGACTCGACGCTACGCCCGGCCCCTGCCTCCCGCACCTTGCGCTACGGTGTCGCGCGGTCGTTCGACAACAGCAGAAACAGACAACAACACAAGGGGGGCTGCATCGATGATGCGGCAGCACATAAGGCTTTCCGCGGTACTGGTCGTGGTGGTACTCGCGCTCACCGGCTTCTCGACCTCCAGCCACGGCGGCCGAAGCGGCAAGAGCAAGGGATCAAGCGGCAGCGGCAGCGGCGGCGGCTGCTCCAACTCCAAGAAGGGCAACGGCGGCTACCACCGCAGCGACTACGACGACAACGACGACTACGGTTCGTCGAGCGGCTCCTCCGGCAACAGCGGCTACGAGACACCGGCCCCGAGCGCCTCGGACGAGCTCCAGGCGTACGTCTTCCGCTGCGCCCAGCCCCGCAAGGGAACGCGCAAGGCCGTCACCTCCTCCACCGTCAGGCTCACGGCGAGCGCGGCCGGCTCACACACCTACGAAGTCGATGTGACGTTCCTCGACGCGCGGGGCAACACCGTGGACACCGGGGAGGCGAAGGTCGCCGTCGACGGCGGCGAGACCAGGACCGTCCCCGTGCGGATGGACAGTCCGCGCAAGGTCTCCCGGGTGAAGAAGTGCCGGGTCGAGGCCCAGCTGAGCTACTGACCCTCACCGTGTCCTGAACCCGTCGCGGCCCCGCTCCCGGAACAACTCGGCCTGCCGCTCCGGCGGCAGGTTCCCGAGCGCGATCAGGTGCGAGGCGTGGGCCATGGCCTGCGCCCTGGCCGCCTCCTTCGCGGACCACACCGCCCGTACCGTCCCCTGCACGGCCTGCGTCGGGTACGAGGCGATCACTCCCGCCGCCCGCAGCGCCGCCGCCACCGCGCCGCCCGGCGCCGTCACCTCACTGACCAGCCCGGTCTCGTACGCCCGTCGGGCCGTGACCCGTTCGGCCGTGCCCATCAGGGACATCCGTGCCACCTCCCCGAACGGCATCCGCTGCGCCATGGAGATCGCCTCGTACGCGCTGACCATGCCGTACGTCGTGTGCGGATCGAAGAACGTCGCCTCCTTCGATGCGATGACGAACTCCGCCTCGCCCAGCAGATAGAACGCCCCGCCGCAGGCCATCCCCTCCACGGCCGCGATCACCGGCTTCCACAGGTCGTTCGCCTTGGGTCCGATCGCGATCAGCGGATCGTCGATCGCGTACGGGGACGAGGGCTGCGGCACCTCCACGCCCCGGTCGATACCCGTGCAGAAGGCCCGGCCGCCCGCCCCGGTGACGACGACGGCCCGCACCCCGTCGTCGAAGCGGAACGCCCGCCAGGCGGCGCTCAGTTCGGCGGCCGTCGCCAGATCGATCGCATTGTGCTTCTCGGGCCGGTCCAGGGTGACGAGTGCGACCCCGGTCTCCTTGTCCGTCTCCGTCCGCAGGGCCATCGCCGCTCACCGCTCCAGCAGCCAGCGCACCAGGGTCACCCCGGAGGCGTCCGGGCAGAACACGGCCCGCACCGGCGCCCCGATCCGCAGCCGCGCCGGATCGACCGAGTCCAGCGGTGCGTCCGGACCGCTCACCACGTTCCCGACCAACCGGATCTCCGGAGCGTCGGCCAGCTCGACCACCACGGCGTTGTACGGCGCCTGTGCGGCGTACGCGGGCAGCAGCGGGGGATGCGGCAGCACGTACGACCAGACGCGTCCACGTCCGCTCATCGGCCGCCACTCGCTCGCGAAGGACTGGCAGTGCGGGCAGCACGGCCGGGGCGGGAAGCGGAGCCTTCCGCACTCCGGGGCGGCGCACGCCTGGACACGCAGTTCGCCACGGGCCGCGTACTCCCAGAAAGGGGCGCCGTCCTCGTCCACGACAGGCATCAGCAGAGCATCCGTGTCAGTACCCATGTCAGCTCCTCAACTCCTCAGCAGTACGGCGGAGGTGGGCACACCCTCGCCGGCGGTGACCAGGCACGTCCCGGCGCCCGGCACCTGGGCGGTGGAGACGCCGCGCAGCTGTTTCACACCCTCGTTGATGAGGTTGAAGCCGTGGACGTACGCCTCGCTGAGCCCGCCGCCCCCCGTGTTGACGGGCAGCCGACCGCCGCTCTCCAGTGCCCCGCCCTCGGTGAACGCGGCGCCCTCGCCGCGCCCGCAGAAGCCGTAGCCCTCCAGGGAGAGGGGAATGAGCGGGGTGAACGCGTCATAGATCTGCGCGACATCCACGTCGTCCGGACCGAAGTCGGCCTGCTTCCACAGCTGCCGGGCGGCCGTCCAGGCGGGTCCGGTGAGCGGGTCGTCGTTCCAGTAATTGACCATCCCGTGGTGCTGGGCGGGCAGCCCCTGGGCGACGGAGTGGATGTAGACGGGCTTCTGCCGGCAGTCGCGGGCCCGCTCCGCCGAGACGATGACGCAGGCCAGCGCGCCGTCCGTCTCCAGACAGTTGTCGAACAGACAGAGCGGCTCGCTGATCCAGCGCGAGGTCATATACATGTCGCGGGTCAGCGGTCGCTCGTACATCACCGCGTCCGGGTTCTGGTTGGCGCGGTTGCGGCAGGCGAGGGCGACGTTGAAGAGATGGTCGCGGGTCGCCCCGTACTCGTGCATGTAACGCCGGGCCAGCATCCCGATCTCGTCGGCCGGCCGCAGCAGCCCGTACGGGCGGGTCCACTGGGCGGGGGTGGGCAGTTGCACGGCGGTGTTCTTCCAGGGCCGGGGTCCCGACCCCCGCTTCCGCGACCGCCAGGCGACACCGACGCTCGCCTGCCCGGTCGCCACGGCGGCGGCGAGATGCGCGATCGTCGCGCATGAGCCGCCGCCCCCGAATCCCACCTTGCTGAAGAAGGTCACATCGCCCGCCCCGATGGCCTTGGCGATCTCGACCTCGTCGGTCTCCTCCATCGTGTACGAGGCGAAGGCATCCACCTCCGAGGCGGCGATGCCCGCGTCGTCGAGCGCCGCGACGATGGCCCGGCAGGCCAGTGTCTTCTCGGATTCGGGCAGTTGTTTCGCGAAGGCCGTCTGTCCTATGCCGGCTATCGCTGTCACGTCCTTGAGCGCCGCCACCGCCACCTCCGAGGCCGTCGTCACTGCTGACAGCGGCTGAGGCTACAGCTAATCTGACGGATAGTCAGCTACTGCGTCAGAGAGGGTGAGCGATGCGCGGCGACGAGGAATGGGGCAGCATCCCGAAGCTGATACGGACGGCGGCGCGACGGTACGGGGACCGGGAGGCGGTCGTCGAGGGCCGCACCCGGATCTCGTACGCCGAACTCGGTCACCGCGTCGAACGCGCCGCCGCCGCCTGCATGGCCTCGGGCGTCGAGCCTGGCGACCGGGTGGCGGTCTGGGCCCCGAACACCCTGGACTGGATCGTCTCCGCGCTCGGCGCCGTCACGGCCGGAGCGGTGCTCGTCCCCCTCAACACCCGGTTCAAGGGCACGGAGGCGGCGTACATCCTGGAACGCAGCCGGGCGAAGCTGCTCTTCGTCACCGGCACCTTCCTCGGCACGTCCTACGTGGCATCCCTGCGCCGGGCCGAGGTAGCACTCCCGCACCTGGAACGGGTGGTGGTGCTGGCGGACAGCGCCCCCGACGACTACGTCACCTGGAAGGACTTCCTGGCAGCGGGGGAGGGGGTGTCGCCGGAGGCGGTACGCGCCCGAGCCGCCGCCATCGCTCCTTCCGCCCCCTCCGACATCATCTACACCTCGGGCACCACGGGCCGGCCCAAGGGCGCCGTCATCACCCATGCCCAGACCCTGCGCTGCTACGCGATCTGGAGCGAACTGGCGGACCTGCGCGAGGGCGACCGCTATCTGATCGTGAACCCGTTCTTCCACACCTTCGGCTACAAGGCGGGCATCATCGCGTGCCTGATGCGGGGCGCCACGATGGTCCCGCAACCGGTGTTCAACGTGGACACGGTCCTGGCCAACATCGCCGCCGAGCGCATCTCGGTCCTGCCGGGTCCGCCCACCCTCCACCAGTCCCTCCTGGACCACCCGGCGCGGGGCGCCCACGAGCTCTCCGCCCTCCGCCTGGTCGTGACGGGCGCGGCGGTGGTGCCGCTGCGGCTGGTGGAACGCCTGCGCACGGAGCTCGGCATCGCGACGGTCCTCACCGCGTACGGCCTCTCCGAGGCGAGCGGCATCGTCACCATGTGCCGGCGCGGTGACCCGGCGGAGACGATCGCCTCGACGTCGGGCCGGGCGATCCCGGGCACGGAGGTCCGCGTCCTGGCCGCCCCCGGCACCCCCGGCGAGGTGCTGGTCCGCGGGTTCAACGTGATGCGGGGCTACTTCGAGGACCCGGAGACCACGGCCGCCGCGATCACCTCCGACGGCTGGCTCCACACCGGGGACATCGGCGTCCTCGACGAGAACGGCAACCTCCGGATCACCGACCGGATCAAGGACATGTTCATCGTCGGCGGCTTCAACGCGTACCCGGCGGAGATCGAACAACTCCTCGGCCTGCACCCGGACGTGGCCGACGTGGCGGTGATCGGCGTCCCGGACCCCCGCCTGGGCGAGGTCGGCAAGGCGTACGCGGTACGCAGGCCGGGCGCGACGCTGACGGCCGACGACCTCATCGCCTGGTCCAGACGGGAGATGGCGAACTACAAGGTCCCGAGGACGGTGGAGTTCATGAGCGAGCTGCCCCGGAACGCGAGCGGGAAGGTACTGAAAGGCGAGCTGCGAGGGCGGGCGGGGTCCTGACGGCTCACGGCGATCCGGGGCTTTGGACCGGAAGCCCCAGGCAGTGTGCGGATTCGACGAGGCGCTTGTCGTAGGCCACGAATGCGGTGAGTGCCTGCCCCAGCCCCTGTGCCGCGGCCAGATGCAGAGCGTCCAGGGAACGGAGGGGCGCTCGGAGATCCAGACATGAATACAGCGGCCGCGACGGCTCCCCCTCCGCGCCGCCGCGGCCGCTCCCCCGTGCCCCCGCCGAAAAGAAGAGCTACTTCGTGGGCTCCGACGTCGCGTGCATGTCGTCGGTCGTCGCCGTGCCGCCCGTGGCGTGCATGTCCAGCGGCTTGAGCGTTCCGCCCGTCGCGTGCATGTCCTGAGTGGTGATCTGGTCGGCGTCACCACCGGTGGCGTGCATGTCCTGCGGCTTGATCTTCGGGTCCTTCTTCGTAGCGTCAGCCATGATGGTCCGCTCCCCTTGGCAATTCTTCGTGATGAGTGGGCAAGGCCCGCCCGGCTGTTCCCCCGTGGACTGCCGGACGGGCCTTTCAGGGCCGCTCACATTAGTGCCACGGCCGGCTGTCGCCCCGTCTGCCCCCCGACGCGACGGATCGACTGGGAAAAGAGTGCCGGGTCACGATAAACGAACGATGAACGCCTCCGGCGGACGTCCTACGCAGACGTCACGGAGGCAGCGGTGGACAGCAGGGTGCGCACCTCGGCGGCCTCGTGCGACCCCAACTCCTCGTAAATGGCCAGGGCCTCGTGCCAGCAGACCTGAGCGCGCCCGAACTGCCCGATCTCCCCAAGGGCGCGGCCGAGCACGGTGAGCACGTTGCCTCTCCGCCATTCGCCACCGATGCCTCGCAGCGCGGTCAGGGCCTGTTCGGCCTTGGTCGCGGCACTGGCCGAGCACCCGGCAGCGAGGTCGACCTCGGCAAGCCTGAAGAGGGTCATCCCTTCCCACAGGCGCTGGCGACTGTCCCGGAAGACGTCCAGCGCTTCAAGAAGGCTCTCCGTCGCGTCGGTGAACTGGCCGCTCTGAGTGAGGGCCATCCCGAGCGCATAGCGTCCGTTGGCACTCCGCAGGGCATGACCCAGGCTGTCGTATATGTCTATGCCCTGCTGGGCCAGAGACACGGCACTGCTGGTGCGGCCCGTGGCCAGGTGAATGCGCGACAAGTTGCACAGCGCGCTCGCCTCGCCCGGCCGGTCCTGGATCCGACGGAAGCTGTCGATGGCCTGGCTCAGATATGTTTCGCCGTCGTCGTGCCGACTCTGGTAGAGCGCCATGATGCCGCGAGCGTTCGGAGCCCAGCAGCCGGGCAATGGGTCGAGGTCGGCTTCGACGAGCCGCATGATCTCCTCCGCCTCCTGCTCGGCCTGGTCGAAGCGCCCCGATGTGTGGTGCACATCGGTCAGCGTGACCAGAGCACGCACCTCGGTGCGTCGGTCGTCGCAGGCACGGGCAGCGTCCCGCACGGCAAAGGCGGTGGTCTCGTACTGCCTTGAGTTGGCGCCGGACTCGCCCAGATCCAGTGCCGCCCAGAGAAGGTCCACGGCTCGGCGCAACGTGCCCGGGCCGGCCGACTGGCGTACGCAGGCGAGAAGCGTGCCGGCCTCCGCGTAGAGCCAGTCCAGCGCCGAGTGCCGGTCCGCGAACGACAGGCCCTCGTGCTGCGTCGGCTCCAGGTGGTCCACCAGCCGGTCCCCCGGCCGCTCCAGCGCGTACACCCCCGCTGCCGTCGCCAGATAGAAGTCCAGCAGTCGCGACAGCGCCAACTCCCGCTCCTCCGGTTCCTGCTCGTCCCGTTCCGCGCAGGAACGCGCGTAGAGGCGCACCAGGTCGTGGTACCGGTACCTGCCCGCTGCCGCCGACTCCAGGAGGCTGGTGTCGACCAGGGCCTCCAGCAGGTCTTCCGCCACGTGGGCTTCCAGGTTGAGCAGGGCCGCCGCCGCGGCGAGGGAGATGTCGGGGCCGTCCGCCAGCCCCAGCAGGCGGAACGCACGGGCCTGGGCGGGCTCCAGCTGGCCGTAGCCGAGTTCGAAGGTGGCCTTCACCGCGAGATCGCCGGCCTGGAGTTCGTCCAGGCGCCGGCGTTCGTCGGCGAGTTTGGCGGCCAGGACGGAGACCGTCCAGGTGCGGCGCGCGGCCAGGCGGGAGGCGGCGATGCGGATGGCCAGGGGGAGGAAGCCGCAGGCGGCGACCACGTCGAGTGCGGCCTCGCGCTCGGAGTTGATGCGTTCCTCGCCCACGATGCGGGTGAAGAGCTGGAGCGCCTCCTCCGGGGACATCACGTCCAGGTCGACCAGGTGCGCGCCCGCCAGGTCGACCATCCGGACGCGGCTGGTGACCAGGGCCGCGCAGCCCGCGGTGCCGGGGAGGAGAGGGCGGATCTGGGCCGCGTCATGGGCGTTGTCGAGGAGGACCAGGATGCGGCGGCCGTCGAGCGCGGAGCGGTAGAGGGCGGCGCGTTCGTCCAGGGAGTCGGGGATCGCCGAGTCCGCCGTGCCCAGCGCGCGCAGGAACGCGCCGAGCACCGTCTCCGGTTCGGCGGCGCGGGCACCCGCGCCCTGGAGGTCCACGTACAGCTGGCCGTCCGGGAAGTGCTGGCGCGCCTGGTGGGCGACGTGCACGGCGAGGGTCGTCTTGCCGACGCCGCCGATGCCCGCGAGTGCCGAGACGGCCATGACCGAACCCTCGGCGGTCGCCAGCCGGGCGCTCAGCTCCCGTACGAAGGAGGCGCGGCCGGTGAAGTCCGGGACGGTGGCAGGGAGCTGGGCCGGGCGCAGCGGCGCCGGGGCCGGTGCCGGTTCGTCGGCCGGGCGGGCCAGTTCCTCGTCCGCCTGCAGGATGCGGTGCTGGAGCTGGGAGAGCTCGGGGCGCGGGTCCACGCCGAGTTCGTCGGCGAGCAGTCGGCGGGTGTCGGCGTACACGGCGAGCGCTTCCGCCTGACGGCCGCTGCGGTACAGGGCGATCATCAACAGTTCCCGCAGCCGCTCGCGCAGCGGATGCGCGGCGGTGAGCGCGGTCAGTTCGGAGACCGCCTCCGCGTGGCAGCCGACCTCCAGGTCCAGGTCGAGCCGGGTCTCGGTGAGCTGGAGCCGCCACTCCTCCAGCCGGGTGCGCTGGTTCCCGGCGTACGGACCGGGCACCGAGGCCAGGGTCTCGCCGTCCCACAGACCGAGCGCCGTGCTGAAGAGACTGCGGGCCTGGGCGCGGTCGCCGCCCGCGCGGGCCTTCTCCGCCTCGGCCACCAACTCCTGGGCGACGGTCAGGTCGAGGGCGTCGTTCCTGGTCCGGATCGCGTACCCGCCGGCGGCACTGACCAGCGTCTGCGGGTCGAGGACCTTACGGAGCCGGGAGGCGTACGTGCGTACGGCGGCGAGCGCCTGCGAGGGCGGCTCCTCGCCCCAGATGGCGTCGATGAGTTCGGAGGCCGTGGCCGTGCGGCCGTCGCGCAGGAGCAGTGCGGTCAACAGAGCGCGCTGCTGAGGTGAACCGGACGGCAGCGCTTCTCCGTCCCGCCAGGCCCGTACCGGGCCGAGCACGGAAAAGCGCAGATCGGCGCCGTCGGCCGACTGCTGATGCGGAGCCCGCTGCCCCGGAACACGCACGCGTGGCCCGTGGTCGTCACGGTCCATTGATGCCCCCTGTCCTGCTCGCCCCGCCGGTCCTGCCGATCGTGCCGGTGCTCTTCGTGCCGGATTCCCCGCCCTGTGCCGGTCCGGGGCGGGGGATCCGGATTGTTCCGTACCGCTGGTATCGCGCTCAACAGTCTGCCTTGTTATGGGCGGACACGTCAGCAGTGGGTGACTCTCTGCACAAGCCCTCGACAACGAATGGGGAACGGGGGCCGGTACAGATAGCTGACGGTACGTCAGATCAGCGCTACCGTGGTGAGCATGGAGACCTTCCCGAAGATCATCTCGGTGGACGACCACACGGTGGAGCCCGCTCATGTCTGGCGGGACCGGCTCCCGTCCAAGTACCTCGACCGCGGTCCGCGGATCGTCCGCGCACCGCTCAAGGAAATGACCTTCATGGGCGGCAAGTTCGCGCCTGTGATGGGCGCGAAGGGTGATGACGGGCCGATCGGTGACTGGTGGGTGTACGAGGACCTGCACCGCCCGCTCACCCGGCTCGACACCTCGGTCGGCTACGACCGGGACGAGATCAGGCTTGAGGTCATCACGTACGAGCAGATGCGCCCGGGTTCGTTCTCGGTCCCCGACCGGCTCGCGGACATGGACGTCAACCATGTCCAGTCCGCGCTCTGCTTCCCCACCTTCCCTCGCTTCTGCGGGCAGACCTTCACCGAAGCGAAGGACCGCGAACTGGGGCTGCTCGGGGTGCGGGCGTACAACGACTGGATGGTGGAGGAGTGGTGCGGGCCCGAGGCGCGGGGCCGGCTCATCCCGCTCACCCTCATCCCGCTCTGGGACGCGCGCCTGGCCGCGGAGGAGGTCCGGCGCAACGCGGCGCGCGGTGTGCGCGCGGTGGCGTTCTCCGAGATACCGCCGCATCTCGGCCTGCCGTCCATTCACACGGACGAGTGGGATCCGTTCCTGCGGGCCTGTGACGAGACGGGGACGGTGATCGCGATGCACATCGGCTCGTCGTCGAAGATGCCGTCCACCTCGGCCGACGCACCGCCCGCCGTCGGCTCCACCATCACCTTCGCCAACTGCTGCTTCTCGATGGTCGACTGGCTCATGAGCGGCAAGTTCGAACGGTTCCCGAACCTCCGGATCATGTACGCGGAGGGGCAGATCGGCTGGATTCCATACATCCTGGAGCGTGCCGACGTGGTCTGGGAGGAGAACCGGGCCTGGGGCGGTGTCGCCGACAAGGTCCACCGTCCGCCGTCGGAGCTGTTCGCCGAGCATGTCTACGGCTGCTTCTTCGACGACGCCTTCGGGCTGCGGAACCTGGACTCGATCGGCGTCGGAAACGTCCTGTACGAGACGGACTATCCGCACTCCGACTCCACCTGGCCCAAGTCGCGCGAGGTCGGCGAGGCGCAGATGGGACATCTGGACGCCGATGTCGTGGACCGGATCGTCCGCGGCAACGCGATCGACCTGCTGGGGCTGACGGACGACGGACTGTGGGCGGGGCCCGGCGGGCGGTAGGGAGGGCGCGGAACGTGACACCCGGCACCCCGGGTGTCACCTTCCGCGCCGAGCCGCGGTACCTCCGGAGAGGTCAGGCCCTGGTGACCGGCTCCTGGAGCTCCGTCACCCACTTGTCCCGGTCGTCGGGGCACTCCAGGCTGATCTCGCGGGCGTATCCCGTGGACCGGTAGCCGTTGGCGTCGATCCAACGGGCCAGGGTCTGGGCCGTCGGCAGTACGCCGTCCATCGGGCCCCGGTGCACGATGGTCGCCGCCTCGAACGGAGGCAGCTCGACCACCGTGATTCCGGTGTCGCCGAGCGGGCCCACCGGGGCGGAGACCGTCACCCCCGCGTGCACGACGATCGCGCCGCCGCCCTCGGGGGCGTCCTCGTAGTAGGCGATCCCGGGGCCGCTCGGGCCGACCCCCACCGTGCCCAGCAGCGGGAAGAGCCGGTCGTACAGCGGGCCGATCACCGGAGTGATGTCCTCCGGTTCGAAGCCCGCCGCTGTCCCGGTCAACTCGGCGACCCGTACTGCGGCAATGCTCTTGACTGCTACCTCGTCCGCGGGCATGCGTCCCTCGCTCTCGATCGACCGGAGCCTCGCCTCGACCTGTGTCAGCCGTGCGGCCGCTGCCGCCATGGCCTCCTCCAGCTCCGCCCGCCGCAGTCGCAGCATGCCGCGCAACTCCTCGGCCCCCACCCGCTCGTCGAGGACGGCCTGCACCTGCTGGAGCGTGAAGCCGAGATCCTTCAGAGCGATGATGCGGTTGAGGCGGGAGAGCTGGGCGGCCCCGTAGTAGCGGTAGCCGGTGGCAGGGTCCGTGCGGTCCGGGTGCAGCAGTCCGATGGCGTCGTAGTGGCGCAGCATCCGAGCCGAGACCCGTCCGTACCGGGCGAAGTCTCCGATGGTGAACATGATGTCTCCCAGTGCAAGGCTTCACACGGTGGCAAGGTCAAGCCCCACGGCGCCCCGGTGCCGCCGGAGCGGAAAGGGCGAGGGCGGAAAGGGCTGGAGCGGAACAGGCAGGAGCCCCGCTCCTCCGCCGAGGCGGAGGAGCGAGGCTCCTTGGGTACTGCTAGCCGGCCGCGATCGGCCGACCCGGGCAACTAGGCCGGGGTGACGTTCTCAGCCTGCGGACCCTTGGGTCCCTGAGTGACGTCGAAGTTCACGACCTGGTTCTCCTCGAGGGAGCGGAACCCGGACGCGTTGATCGCGGAGTAGTGAACGAAGACATCCGGGCCGCCGCCGTCCTGGGCGATGAAGCCGAAGCCCTTTTCAGCGTTGAACCACTTGACGGTTCCGGTAGCCATAAGCCCTCCTTGGGCCAAAGGGTTGCCCTGCTCCAGAACCTGCAAAGAAGTCTGAAAACTACAAAAGCCTGCGGGTTACATGCTCCGCAGGCTCTGTACTGCAAGGGAAACCAAACTGCAACTTGCGTCGAGCCTAGCACGCAGCGTGTACGGAACGGTAGAGGGAAAGATCACTTCACCCGGATGTTTGATTGCCGTGCCGATGAGCTGACGAAGCGGGTCTCCCGGAGGGTGTCGCGGAGGCGTCCTCAAGGGATACGGAATGAAGACTTCCGATACCGCTCCGGGGCGGTATCGACGGCCCGCGAGAGGGGTGGGGCGACGCCTCGCGCACCCGGTGCCGTCCGGACGGCACCACGGGTCTAGCCTCGCGATGTGGACAATTCAACCGTCTCAACCGTCGCAGGCGACGGCCGTCGCAGCCGGCCGCGCGTCGGCCACATCCAGTTCCTGAACTGCCTTCCCCTGTACTGGGGACTGGCGAGAACCGGGACCCTGCTCGACATGGAGCTCTCGAAGGACACCCCGGAGAAGCTCAGCGAGCAGCTGATCAGGGGTGATCTGGACATCGGCCCCGTCACCCTGGTCGAGTTCCTGCGCAACGCCGACGACCTGGTCGCCTTCCCGGACATCGCGGTGGGATGCGACGGGCCCGTCATGTCGTGCGTGATCGTGTCGCAGGTGCCGCTGGACCAGCTGGACCGGGCCCGGGTGGCGCTCGGTTCGACCTCGCGCACCTCCGTGCGTCTGGCCCAGCTGCTGCTCGCCGAGCGGTACGGGGTCAGCCCGGACTACTACACCTGCCCGCCGGACCTGGGCGTGATGATGCAGGAGGCGGACGCCGCCGTGCTGATCGGTGACGCCGCGCTGCGCGCCAACCTGCACGACGCGCCCCGGCTCGGCCTCCAGGTCCACGACCTGGGCCAGATGTGGAAGGACTGGACCGGGCTGCCGTTCGTCTTCGCGGTCTGGGCGACCCGCAAGGACTATCTGGCGGCCGAGCCCCACCACGTGAACAAGGCGCACGAGGCCTTCCTGACCTCGCGGGACGTCTCCCTGGAGGAGGTCACCAAGGTCGCGGAACAGGCGGCACGCTGGGAGGCCTTCGACGCGGAGGTGCTGGAGCGGTACTTCACGACGCTGGACTTCCGCTTCGGCCCGGACCAGCTGGCGGGGGTGCGGGAGTTCGCGCGCCGGGTCGGCCCGACGACCGGCTTCCCGGCGGACGTGAAGGTCGAACTGCTCGGCGGCTGACCGGAGGCCGGGGCGCGGCCGACGCCGCGGAATCCCGGGCGCGGCCGACGCCGCGGAAGCCGGGGCGGGACGCGGGGCCGCACCGAGTGCGTCCGGCGCGCGCCGCGCCCGGGAGGCGGTCGACGGGAATGGGCCGGGATATGGATGAATCCTGTACCTCTTGGGTCGGATATCTCTTCCCGGCCTTCTCCCGCCCTTCCTCCGCCCTTCTCCGGCCGCTTCTCCTCGCCCGCCATCGATTCGGGTGAATACGCGTTGAATAGCCGATTCCCGGACAGCGTCCGAGGAGAGTCCCGGTCCTGAACGGGAATCGCTCGGGTGAACGACGTATTCACGCCTTTTGTTGTGTCGAAAGCCGTTGTTCGTTCCCTTGAGGGTGAAATCGGCGGATGGTTTCCTCTGGGACCCGATGACCTTCGCACCCTAGGCTTCGGTCGGAGGTCCGGCCGGTCCACAGGGGGAGTCCATATGCAGCCGCTGGAAGCCGGCGAACCGCTGACCATCGGTTCCTACCGACTGCTCGGCAGGCTCGGTGCGGGCGGCATGGGCCGGGTCTATCTCGGGCGCAGCGCGGGCGGACGCACCGTCGCGGTCAAGGTCGTGCACCCCCACTTCGCTCTCGACGAGCAATTCCGGGCCCGGTTCCGGCGGGAGGTGGACGCGGCGCGGCGGATCGGTGCGCAGTGGACGGCGCCCGTCCTGGACGCCGACCCGGACGCCCCCATTCCATGGGTCGCCACCGGCTATGTGGCCGGGCCCCCGTTGTCCGCCGCGGTCGCCGAGCACGGCCCGCTGCCCGAGCACGCGGTGCGGACACTGGGCGCCGGACTCGGGGAGGCGCTGGCCGCGGTGCACGCCCAGGACCTCATCCATCGCGATGTGAAGCCCTCCAACGTGCTGCTCGCCCTCGACGGTCCCCGGCTGATCGACTTCGGGATCGCCCACGCCATCGGTGCCACCGCCTCGCTCACCTCCACCGGGGTGTCGGTCGGCTCGCCCGGCTACATGGCGCCGGAGCAGATCCGGGGCGTGGACATCTCGGGCGCGGCCGATGTCTTCTCGCTCGGCGCGGTGCTCGCGTACGCGGCCACCGGTACCGCGCCCTTCCTCGGCGACTCCTCCGCCGTACTGCTCTACAAGGTGGTGCACGAGGAGCCGGAGCTGGGGGAGCTGGAGGGGGAGCTGAGGGACATCGTCGCCGGGTGCCTGGCGAAGTACCCGGAGGACCGCCCGACCCCCACGGAACTGGCCCGGCAGCTGGCGCCGGGCGGGGCCGCCGCGCTGGTGGCCGCGGGGTGGCTGCCCGGCCCGCTGGTGCGCGAGGTCAGCCGGGCGGCGGTCGCGCTGCTGGACCTGGAGCCGCAGGACGCGCCGGTGCAGTCGGGGCCGGTGCCGTTCAGCGGTGCCTCGTGGGGTGTGAACGGTGCGGCTGACGGCGGCGGCGCGAGTGGTGGGTTCGGCCCGCCGGCCGAGCCGTCCCCCTGGCACGAACCCACCCGGCCGTCCGGGCCGGACGGGCCGCCCCCGTGGCTCCCGACCGCCGCGGGTGCGGCCGGGGCTGCGCAGTCGTCCGGGCTGCCGGGGCCACGCACGTCGGACCCCCGTTTCTCCGTCACCGTCGGCGCGCACTCCGAGGCGCCCGGCCCCGAGGCGAACCGGGGCCGGAGGCTGAGCTGCACCGTCGCCCTCGCCGTGGCCGGTGCCCTCGCCGCCGTGACCGTGGGCAGTGCGTACCTGTTCGATCTGATGCCGGGTGGCGGCGGCCGAGACGTGGCCGAGCACGGTGGTGTCGGCAGCACCCCGCCGGCCGCCACGCCCTCCGCGGAACACTCGCAGCCCTCGGACTCGGAGTCGGGCACCGGGGACCCGGGCGGCGCGGGGGGCACGGCGGGCCCGGACCAGGTCACCGAGGTCCCGAAGGCGTTCACCGGCACCTGGAAGGGTCCGCTCACCGAGAAGACCACCGGGCAGCCGCACGGCACGCTCACCGCCGTCTTCACCGCGGGGAAGAAGGGCACGGACGTGGTCCGCATGACCACGGAGGTCTCCGCCCTCGGACTGAGCGTCCGCTGCAACAGCGTCGCCCGGCTCTCCTCCGGAACGGACGAGGAACTGACGCTCCGGGAGCGCGCCGACCCCGACCGCCCGAGCGACCCGGCCCTGTGCACCTCCACCGAGTCCGACATCCACTTCACGCGCGCCGCCGACGGCACCCTCCGCTTCCGCTCCGAGGAGAGGGGCGCGGGGCTTCCGTACGGCACCCTCAGCCGGTCCGGCAGCTGACGCCGAGAGGGGCTGGCGTAGGGTGAACCGGTCCGTAGATCCGTTGAAAAACCGCCGAAAGGTGACAGCCCGGTGACCGAGAAGGCCGACCTCCAGCCCATCCTCGACCGAGCCGCCGAGGGCGGTCGGATCACTCCGGAGGAGGCTCTCGACCTCTACCGGTCGGCGCCGCTGCACGCACTGGGCGCGGCCGCCGACGCCGTACGCCGACGCCGCTACGCCGGTACGGAGCACATCGCGACGTACATCATCGAGCGCAACATCAACTACACGAACGTGTGTGTCACGGCGTGCAAGTTCTGCGCGTTCTACGCCGCGCCCAAGGACACAGCCAAGGGCTGGTCCCGCGACCTCGACGACATCCTGCGCCGCTGCGCGGAGACCGTCGAGCTCGGCGGTACGCAGATCATGTTCCAGGGCGGGCACCACCCGGACTACGGCGTCGAGTACTACGAGGAGCACTTCTCCGCCATCAAGAAGGCGTTCCCGCAGCTGGTCATCCACTCGCTCGGCGCCTCCGAGATCGAGCACATGGCCCGGATCTCCAAGGTCTCCGTCGAGGAGGCCATCCAGCGCATCCACGTCGCCGGTCTCGACTCCTTCGCGGGTGCGGGCGCCGAACTGCTGCCGGCCCGGCCGCGCAAGGCGATCGCTCCGCTCAAGGAGTCCGGCGAGCGCTGGCTGGAGATCATGGAGGCCGCGCACGGCCTGGGCGTCGAGTCCACCTCCACCATGCTGATGGGCACCGGCGAGACCAACGCCGAGCGCATCGAGCACCTGCGGATGATCCGCGACGTGCAGGACCGCACGGGGGGCTTCCGCGCGTTCATCCCGTACACGTACCAGCCGGAGAACAACCACCTGAAGGGCCGGACGCAGGCAACGCTCTTCGAGTACCTGCGGATGATCGCCATCGCCCGCATCTTCCTCGACAACGTCGCGCACATCCAGGGTTCCTGGCTGACCACCGGCAAGGAGGTCGGCCAGCTGTCACTGCACTACGGCGCCGACGACCTCGGTTCGATCATGCTGGAGGAGAACGTCGTCTCTTCGGCCGGTGCCAAGCACCGCTCCAACCGCATGGAGATCATCGACCTGATCCGCAAGGCGGGCCGCGTGCCGGCGCAGCGCGCCACCACGTACGAGCACCTCGTCGTCCACGACGACCCGGCGAACGACCCGGTCGACGAGCGGGTGGTCTCGCACATCTCGTCCACCGCGATCGAGGGCGGCACGGCCCACCCGGAGCTGAAGCTCCTCGACGCCAACTGAGTCCGCCTTGCTGACGGTTCACGCCGCCGACGCGGTGCACGGTGCCCCGGACGGGGCCGACTCCGTGGCCGTGGACGGCGGTGTGGTCGTCGCCATCGGCACGTACGGGGAGCTGACCGCCGCCCGGCCGCGGGCCCGGATCCGGCGGTGGTCCGGTCTGATCACCCCGGGACTGCTGAACGCCGGGGCGCCCGCGCTGCTGGAGACCACCTATCATCCGGATCCGCGCGAGGCGGACGAACTCGGCGGCGACCCGCTCACCGGTGACGCGCTCACCGCACTCGGCATGGACGACGCGCGCTGGGGCGCGAGTGCCCGGCGCGGACTGCAACGGATGCTGCGGCACGGCACGACCGCCGTCCGGGGCCCCTTCGCCCGCCCCGTCGTGCGCACGGCGGTCGCCCGCTCGGGGCTGCGCGTCCACGGACCGGGCCCGGCGCCGGAACCCGTCTCGCTCGACCCGTTGGCGTCCGTGCCGGAGCCGGCCGACGCGTTCGCGGCTGTCCTGGCCGTCGGCGGACCCGCGGATCTGGCCGTGTTCGGCGTACGGGACCTGGCGGCGCTGCGTACCGAGGGCGCCGGGAGCTGCACGGCGACGGTGCTCGGCGGACGACTGGTCTTCCGCCGCAGCTGAGACCGCGGCGGCGACGGCGGTCGGGACCGCGGCGGAATCCTCGCCGAGCCCGAGCCCGAGCCCGAGCCCTCGCTGAGCCCGAGCCTCAGCCCTCGCCGAGTCCCGTGTCGGGCCCGCAGGCAAGCCGATCGGTGACGTGCCCTGGGGCCGGGACGGGCCGGGACGGAGACCCGTCACGGTACCGACGGGCCGCCCAGGTACCGGCCCTCGGCGTCGTACGGCCAGGCGTTGGAGACGCACCCCTTCAGCCCGTCGATCTGCTGCATCATCGCCGGGGCGGGACGGCCCTTGCCCGGACAGGTCTCGTGGCCGTGGCCCAGCCAGTGCCCGACCTCGTGGTTGATGATGAGGGCCCGGTAGTCGGCGAGCGGACCGTGGAACTCGGGCGACCCCTGTTGCCAGCGCTTGAGGTTGACCATGACATCGGTGCCGACCCGGCAGTTGACCTCGCCATGGGTGTTGAGGCCGCCCCGCCCGCAGATGGCGTCGGTGGTCCCTGGGGTGGCGATGCGTATGACCAGTCCCGCCGGGCCGTCGGCGACCTGGCGGAAGGTGTGCTCGCCATGGTGCGACCAGCCCCGTGGCGCGGCCAGGATGCGGGCGATCTCGGCGGCGGCCTCGTCCGGGTCGATGCCCGAACCGTCCTCCGCCTCGACCCGGTAGGCGTTGCCCACGGCCCTGGACCTGCCCCCGTGCGCAACGCCCGCGCGGGCGACGGTGAACGTGCCCGTCTCCGACGCGCTCCCGGACGCGGACGGTGTGGCCGCCTTCCCGTCACCGTCACCGCCACCGTTCCACCGCGGCCCCACCACGGCGGCACAGATCAGTACGGCCGGGACGACCACGACGACGAGCAGCCGGTTCCGGCCGCGTTCCGGCCAGAACCACCGGCGCGTGCCCTGTGCGGACATCTGTGCTCCCCCTGCTCCCGGCGACTCCGTGCTCCCCCTGTACTGACCGCCGGTGGAACGATTCGGTTCAGTCTGCACGGACACGACTCGCGACCGGCGCGAAGCACGAAGGACCGGGGCTGCTTGAATGGGCGGGTGACCCGAGCTTCCCTGGACAAGCAGCCGCACGAAGTCGCCACGATGTTCGACGACGTGGCGGCGAACTACGACCTCACCAACGACGTGCTGTCGCTCGGCCAGGCCCGGCTGTGGCGCAAGGAGGTCGCGAAGGCGGTGCACGCCCGGCCCGCGGAGAAGGTCCTCGACCTGGCCGCGGGCACGGCGACGTCCTCGCTGCCCTTCGCCGCGACGGGCGCGTACGTCGTGCCGTGCGACTTCTCCCTCGGCATGCTCCAGGAGGGCAAGAAGCGCAATTCCTGGCTGCCCTTCACCGCGGGCGACGCCACGAGGCTGCCGTTCCGCGACGAGACCTTCGACGCGGTGACGATCTCCTTCGGGCTGCGCAACGTCCAGGACACGGACGCGGCGCTGCGCGAGCTGTACCGGGTGACGAAGCCGGGCGGCCGGGTGGTGATCTGCGAGTTCTCGCAGCCGACGTGGGCGCCGTTCCGCACCGTGTACACCGAGTACCTGATGCGGGCGCTGCCGCCGGTCGCGCGCGCGGTGTCGTCCAACCCCGACGCGTACGTCTATCTCGCCGAGTCCATCCGGGCCTGGCCCGACCAGGCCGGGCTCGCGGCGAAGCTCCAGCGGGCCGGCTGGTCGAAGGTCGCCTGGCGCAACCTCACCGGTGGTGTGGTGGCACTGCACCGGGGCGTGCGCCCGCCGGTCTCCGGGTCCCGGCCCTGAGGACCGGGACCCTGCCCCGGCGGGCGGGGCCCGCGGCCCGAGCGACCGGGCCCGAGCCCCGAAGGGCCCGAGCCCCGAAGGGCCCGAGCCCCGAAGGGCCCGCCTGTTGTCACGGGGCCAGTTCCAGCCGGAAGCAGCGCACTTCATTCCCGGACTGCGGTGCCGTGAAGCTCTCCGCCCGTTCCATCCCCAGCCGCCGGGCCACGGCGACCGACCGCTCGTTGCGTGCGTCGATCGTCGCCACGACCCGTTCCACCCCGGCCGCGCGCAGCCGCTCCAGCGTGAGGCGCGCGGCGGTGGTGGCGTAACCCCGGCCCCAGGCCGAGCGGGCCAGCCGCCAGCCGATCTCGGTCTCGCCCACCGGGCCGTACGTGGTCTGCGGCCAGGGCTGGGCGCCGGTGAAGCCCGCGACCTCGCCGTCCTCGCCGAGCACCGTCCACAGGCAGTAGCCCAGTTCCGCGTCGAGTCTGCGCTGTCGGGCGGTCCACTCCTCGTACATCGAAAGCTCCTCCGACGCACCGCCGAAGAACTCCATCACCTCGGGGTCGTCGAACGCGCGGTGCCAGGAGAGCGCGTCCTCGTCGGTCGGGACGCGCAACTGCAGGGAAGGGGCGGCGAGTGGCACGGTCGACATCGGGGAGCCCTTCGGAAAGTTGATCAGCGGACCCCCATAGACTGCATGGGACAGGTGCCGCGCGGCACGCGATTTCGAGTCTTCGGGAGATCCGACCGTGACCGAGCAGCCCCTCTCCGAGCACAGCGCGGATGTGATCGTCGTCGGGGCCGGCCCGGCCGGCTCCACGACCGCGTACTACCTCGCCAAGGCCGGACTGGACGTCCTGCTCCTGGAGAAGACGGCCTTCCCCCGGGAGAAGGTCTGCGGCGACGGCCTCACCCCGCGTGCGACCAAGCAACTCGTCTCCATGGGCATCGACATCTCGGAAGAGGCCGGCTGGCTGCGCAACAAGGGTCTGCGCATCATCGGCGGCGGTGTCCGGCTCCAGCTGGACTGGCCCGACCTCGCCTCGTACCCGGACTACGGACTGGTCCGCAAGCGCGACGACTTCGACGAGCAGCTGGCCCGCCAGGCACAGAAGGCGGGCGCGCGGCTGTACGAGCGCTGCAACGTCGGCGCCCCGATCGTCGACGACCGCACCGGCCGCATCACCGGCGTCAACGCGAAGCTCGGCGAGGAGAAGACCCCGGTCACCTTCCACGCCCCGCTCGTCGTCGCCGCGGACGGCAACTCCACCCGGCTGTCCCTCGCCATGGGCCTGCACCGGCGCGAGGACCGCCCGATGGGGGTGGCCGTGCGTACGTACTTCACCTCGCCCCGCCACGACGACGACTACCTGGAGTCCTGGCTGGAGCTGTGGGACCGGCGCGGCCCCCAGGACCGGCTCCTGCCCGGCTACGGCTGGATCTTCGGCATGGGCGACGGCACGTCCAACGTCGGCCTCGGCATCCTCAACTCCTCTTCCGCGTTCAGGGAGTTGGACTGGCGCGAGGTCCTCAAGGCGTGGTGCGCGTCCATGCCGGAGGACTGGGGCTACACCCCGGAGAACATGACGGGTCCGATCCGTGGCGCCGCACTCCCGATGGCGTTCAACCGCCAGCCGCACTACACCAAGGGCCTGCTGCTCGTCGGTGACGCGGGCGGGATGGTCAACCCGTTCAACGGCGAAGGCATCGCGTACGCCATGGAGTCGGGCCAGATCGCCGCCGACGTCATCGTCCAGGCCCACGCCCGCGCGACCCCGGCCCAGCGCGAACTGGCTCTCACCAACTACCCGAAGGTGCTCAAGGAGACCTACGGCGGCTACTACACGATGGGCCGCGCCTTCGTGAAACTGATCGGCAACCCGAAGGTCATGAAGGTCGCCACCCAGCGCGGTCTGACGCACCCGTTGCTGATGAAGTTCACGCTGAAGATGCTCGCCAACCTGACCGACCCCACGGGCGGCGACGCGATGGACCGGATCATCAACGGCCTCTCGAAGGTGGCCCCGAAGGCCTGAGCCGCCCCCGGGACCGGCCGGCAGGGCGCGACCGGCGAGATCTCCCTCGGCGCCTGCGCCTGATCGGCCGGGGTGCGCGGCGACCGGCCGCCTCGTGGACCGGTTCCGTCCCGTCCCGGGTGCCACCCACCGAGGGAGACCCGGCGGTGAACGAACCACGCACTGCCCGTGCCTGCCGCAGGGTCGGCATCACGACGGATCGTCAGGGACGGCGGACAAGAGGCTGTGCAGGATCGGACCGGCTGAACCACCACCCGTGATGCCCTGCTCGACGACGCACGCCACGGCGACATTGCCGCGCCGTGCGACGAGCCAGCCGTTGTTGGGCTCGCCCTCGGAGACCTCCGCGGTGCCGGTCTTCGCGCCGACGTCACCGGGCAGATCGGCAAGCACGTGCGCCGTCCCGTCGGTCACGGTGGCCCGCATCATCGCACGCAGTTGGGTCACCACGGACGACGGGAGCGGCTTTGTCGAGGTGTTTTCCTTGCCGCCGGGGACGATGGTCGGCTGATGGAACCGGCCGGACGTCGCGGTCGCCGTGACGGACGCCATGATCAGCGGGTTCGCCTGGATCCGGCCCTGTCCGATCATCGAAGCGGCCTTCTCCGTCTCGTCCTTGGGCACCGGCACCGAGCCGTCGTACGACGGGATCCCCACACGCCACTCCTGCCCGACCCCGAAGTACTCCCGTGCCACATCGCCGAGTTCGGTGCCGCCGAGTTTGCCGCGAAGGCTGATGAAGGCGGTGTTGCAGGACTCGGTGAAGTCCTGCCGGAAGGTGGCGCCCGGGAACTCGGATGTCTCGACGTTGTGGAACTCCTTGCCGACGGTGAGGTACTTGGGGCAGTCCACGATGTCGTCGGGCGCGACGGCATTCTTGAGCAGCAGCGCGCTGCTCGTCACGATCTTCCAGGTGGAGCCGGGCGCGTACGTACCGGAGACCGCCCGATTGAAGCCGGTTGCGGGGGAGTTGGCCATCGCGAGGATCTCTCCGTTGTCGACCCGCAGGGCGACGAGCGAGGCGTTCTTGCCGCCGGCCTTGTCGGCCAGGGCCTTGTCCGCCGCTGCCTGCCAGGTGGCGTCGAGTGTCGTGGCCACCGGTCTGTCGGACGGCTGCCCGTCCTTCTTCCCGAAGGTGGTCTCCGTGCCCTCGACTTCGCCGGTGGTCCGGTCGACGAGCCGGATCGCGCCGCGCGGCCCGGAGCCGCCCCCGGCGAACTGGGTCAACACCGGCTGCAACGACGGATGGGCATCGCCGGTCAGGGACGTTCCGTTCCGGTCGGTGACCTCCGGCAGAGCAGTGTCCTCCCGCTCCAGGCGGAACTTGGCGGTGTCGCTGAGATGCGGATGAACGAGCGACAGGGACCAGTCGACCTTCCAGGCCCCGTTCTTCTGTTCCCGCACGGGGAGCTGGGACCGGTAGGTCCAGGTGCCCAGCCCGGTGACGGGCATCTTCGCCGTGAAGGCGACCCGGACCGTGCCGTCGTCCTTTGTCGTGGCCCGCGCGGGGGTGAGCTCCGGCTTGCCGATGTCGAGACCCGCGGTGAAGTTGCGCAGCACCTCCTGAGCCCTCGCGGGACTCGTGGTGCGTGAGCCCGCGCTGTCGAGCCGCCCGCCCGCCCAGTCCGCGAGAAACGCCCGGGCCTGAGCGGTCGCCGCGGGATCGGGGGTGTCGTCGCGCTCGAAGGGGCCGAGTCCGGCGGCATACGCGCCGCCCGCGGCGACGGCCGTCACGACGGTCAAGGCGATGCCCGCCCGGAGGACGGTGCGACGGCCCCGGTGGCGGTGGGTGGTGGTGTGCCCGAAGTCCGCGTCGGAAGGTGAGGAAAGGCGTGTCATGCCGTGAGGAGAGCAAGCGGCCCAGGTCTCTGTCCAAGTCCGATATCGATAGGCTATCGATCAAAATTGCATATAATCACTGCTCGTGGACCTGATTCGGCACCTGGAGTGCTTTGTGGCTGTTGCGGAAGAGTCACACTTCGGGCGTGCCGCGGCCCGCCTCGGGATGGCCCAGCCGCCCCTGTCACAGCGCATCCAGCGGCTGGAGCGGGAGCTGGAGGTGCGGCTCTTCGACCGGACCAGCCGCCAGGTGGCCATCACCAAGGCAGGCCTGCTGCTGCTTCCCGAGGCGCGCGAGCTGCTCGCCCGGTCCGAGGCGCTGCGGGCTGCCGCGCGCCGGATCAGGGACGGCGAGAGCGGACTGCTGCGGGCCGGGCTGCCGCCCGACATCGCGGGCGACACCGTCGCCGCGCTCCTCACGGGGTTCCAGGACCGACGGTCCGGCGTGGAGCTGGAGGTGCACGAGCTGTCCACCACGGATCAGCTCGCACGCTTCGCCTCGCACGAACTCGACGTCGGACTCATCCACCACCCCTGCGACGTGACCGGCCTCGAACTCGGCCCGGTGCTCCGGCGCGAACTCGGTGTACTGCTGCCGCGCGACGCCGAGGCGGCCGGACTCGCCGAGGTGCCGCTCTCGGCGCTCGCCGGATCCGACCTGATCCTCTTCCCGCGGGCCGATGCTCCCGTTCTCTACGACGACCTGCTCACCACCTGTGCCCGCGGCGGTTACACACCGCCCGCGGTCCGGCACGGGCAGGGCGCCAGCTTTGTGCGCGGCCTCGTGCTCTTTGCCGGTGCCGTCGCTTTCAGTTCGCGCGACGCACAGGCCGTCGAACCCGACGCCGACCTGGTGTGGCGCCCCCTCGCGGGCGCCCCGCTGGCCTGGCGGCACTCCGTCGCCTGGCCGCGCGGGCACGGCGACACCGCCGTACGAGCCTTCGCCGACGCGGCCACGCACGCGCTGCGCACCACCGCCGACGCCCGCCCCGACACCCCCACCCGCCCGATGCATCTGCGACCGGCAGCGGAGTACTGGCTGTGACCCGAACCGTGAACGTGCCCGACGCCCCCGAACGCATCCGCGCGGCTTTCGCCGATGCCGGAGTCACCGGGCGGCTGCACGCCCTCGACATCGATTCCGGCGCCCAACTCGGCGTCGAAGCCGAACAGTTGGTCTGCACGGCGAGTGTCCACAAACTGTGCCTGCTGGTCGCGCTGCACGACCGGGCCGCGGCCGGCGACCTCGATCTCACGGAGCAGGTCGAATGCTTGCCGGACGGCCGCACCCCGGGGCCCACCGGTCTCGCCGCGATGCTGGACGCCACCAGGCTGTCGCTGCGCGACCTCGCGTACCTGATGATGGCCGTCAGTGACAACGCCGCGGCGGATCTGCTCCTGGCCCGGGTCGGTCTCGACGCGGTCAACCGCGCGACGGGCCGCCTCGGCCTCGACGCGACGAGGGCCGTGCACACCTTCGGCGCCATGCTCGCCAGTATCAGGCAGGACGCGGGACCCGTCGGTGTCCAGGCGCTGGCCGACCCGCACGTCGTCGCGCGGCTGCGCGCCCTCGACCCGGCCCGCACCAACCACAGCACCCCGCGGGACATGACCCGGCTGCTGCGTGCCGTCTGGCGCGACGAGGCGTGTCTGCCCGAACACGGCGCCGCCATGAGGCGGGTGATGGGCCTCCAGGTGTGGCCGCACCGCCTGGCCTCCGGTTTCCCGTTCGACGATGTGCGTGTCGCGGGGAAGACCGGATCGCTGCCGACGCTGCGCAACGAGGTGGGCGTCGTCGAGTACCCCGACGGCGGCCGTTACGCCGTTGCCGTCTTCACCCGCACCGCCCACACCGCGGCCATGCTCCCCGCGGCCGACGCCGTCATCGGCACGGCCGCCCGCATCGCCGTGGATGCGCTGCGCAACCGATAGCGCGATGTGGCGCCGAGCCGATACCGGATGAGCGCCAAGCCCGACCGGGAGTGCGGGGCGTCGGCGGTGACGAGCTCGAAGGCCATCGCGGCGGAGTCTGCCCGAGGGCCCGAGCCGCCACCCGGTGTTCTTCGCAGCCCTCGGGGGCGCCCGTCAGCCGTCCCGGTGGCCGGCGTCCACGCGTGTGCGGTGGCCTTCGCCCTCGGTGCGCTTTCCGCCGGTGGCGACCACACGCCCCCCGGTCCGGGGCCGTAGCAGCCGCATCCGGGCCAGCAGGTCGGTGATGGCGAAGTCGTAGCGGGGCTGGAGCAGCAGAAGCAGGCCCAGTCCGCAGACGAACGCGATCCCGGAGAGCATCCAGGACTTGGCGCCCCGCGCCGAATAGGCCACGATCCCGAACGAGAACAGCGCCGACCAGAAGTACATGAGCAGCACGGCCCGACGGTGCGAGTGGCCGAGCTGGAGCAGCCGGTGGTGGAGGTGCCCCTTGTCGGCGGAGAAGGGGGACCGTCCGTTCCACGTACGCCTGACGACGGCGAGGACGAGGTCCGCGACCGGCAGCGCGATGACGGAGAGCGGCATCAGCAGCGGAATGTAGACCGGCACCATCGCCGCCGACCCGGACGTACCGTCGACGGTCTGCTTGAGGAGGCTCGGGTCGACCTCACCCGTGACGGAGACGGCGCACCCGGCGAGAAGCAGCCCGAGCAGCATGGACCCCGAGTCCCCCATGAAGATCCGGGCCGGGTGCGAGTTGTGCACCAGGAAGCCGAGGCACATGCCCACCAGGATCGCGGAGATCAGCGTGGTGGCCGCCGCGGCCTCGATCCCGTAGCCGTACCAGAGCCGGTAGGCGTACAGGAAGAACGCCGTCGCCGCGATGCCCACCGTCCCTGCGGCCAGCCCGTCGAGCCCGTCGACGAAGTTGACCGCGTTGATGGTGAAGACGATCAGGCCCACGGTCAGCAGGGTGCCCTGCCAGTCGGCGAGGTAGATCCCGTCGGTGCCCGGCACCGGGAGCCAGAGGATCGCCAGCCCCTGGAACGCCATCACACCGGCGGCCAGCAACTGCCCGCCGAGCTTGACCAGCGAATCGAGCTCCCACTTGTCGTCGAGCACCCCCAGCAGCCAGATCAGCGCGGCACCGGACAGCAGGGCCCGGGGCGTCGAGCTCTGGGTGAAGATCTCCTCCAGGTACGGGAGGTGCGAGGCCACCAGGTAGCCGGCCAGCAGCCCGCCGAACATGGCGATGCCACCGAGGCGGGGGGTGGGTTCGCGGTGGACGTCGCGCGCCCGGATCTCGGGCATCGCCCCGACGGCGATGGCGAACTTCCGTACGGGGCCGGTCAGGAGATGGGTCACCGCAGCCGTGATGAACAGCATGAGCAAGTAGTCCCGCACGGGCGGCCCTCACATTCCGGCCCAGCAGCAGGCCGATACCTGAACAGTTCTTTTCCGGTGGTTCCGGGGTCGCTGCTCAGGGTGGGACGGGGCCGGCGGCGAGTCCGATGCGGCGACACATGAAGCCCGGACCCCGGTCGAGGCCCCTCACTGCGCCCCGGCGAGCCTAACCCATGCGGATTTCTGTACGACGAGGGTGTGGCGGGACGTGGGACGGCGACCACTTCGTTGGGGGGCGGTCGCCGACGACGAGGACGGGGTGGCTCACCCTCGCCGGGTGCCGAGGCGTCCGGAGCGCGTCCCGGTCAGGGCCACCACGATTACCCCGGCAGCCGCGACCACCCCGCCGAGCCGCATGACCGCCGACACGGACAGGTGGTCGAGGACCGCTCCGCCCGTCAGGGCGCCGATGGCGAAGGTCGCCTGGAAGGAGGCGGTGAACAGGACCGACGCCGCCTCCGGTGTGCCGGGTGCCGCCCTGGCGAACCACGCCTGTGAGCAGACCGGCACCGCGCCGTAGGCCATCCCCCAGACGACCAGCAGCGCGACGGCGCCCGTCTGCCACCTGCCCAGGGCGGGCAGCAAGGTGGTCGCGGCGGCGATCGACCCAGCGGCGAGCGCGGTCGCGGTGAGCGGCCGTCGCGCCACGAGTGAGCCGCCGAGGAAGTTCCCGACGATTCCGGCGGCGCCGTAGACCAGCAGGAACACCGTGATCACGGCAGGGCCCGCATGAGTGACCTGTTCGAGGAACGGAGTGACATAGGTGTAGGTCGCGAAGTGCGACAGAACGATGAGAAAGGTGATGAGCAGGGCGAACCGGGTGCCGCTTCGGCCGAGCACGGTACGGAGCAGGCTCCCGCGGGTGACCCGGGTCGGGGGCAGGGGCGGAAGCACCAGCAGCATCAGGGCCAGTACGCCCGCGGTCAGCGCGCCCATGACCACGAACGCCGTCCGCCAGCCGGCCAGTCCTCCGATGAACGTGCCCGCGGGGACGCCGAGCACGGAGCCCAGCGGGACCGCCGAGAAGATCACCGCGGTCGCCCGGCCGACCGAATCGGGGCGGACCAGCCGCTCGGCCAGCCCCGCCCCGACCGACCAGAAGCCGCCGATGGTGATTCCCACCAGCACCCGGGCGGCCAGGAGGAGCCGGTAGTCCGTGGCGGCGGCGGTGAGGAAATCGGCCAGGGCCAGCAGGAGCATGAACCCGCCGAGCATCACGCGCCGGTCCACGCGCGCCGTCGCCACGGTGACCGCGGGGGCGGAGACGGCGGCGAGGGCTCCGGGCAGGGTCAGCAGCAGGCCCGCGACCCCGTCCGACACGGCGAAGTCGGAGCCGATCGACGTCAGCAGGCCGATGGGCAGGATCTCCGTGGTGACGATCGAGAAGATGCCCAGCATGACCGAGACGACGGCGAGCCGGCCGCGTAACGGGGTGCGGGGCGCCGAGGCGGTTCGTCCGGAGGGAGTGGTGGCCGCGGTGGTCATGGCGGTGCCGTCCTGTGCTCGGTGACGCGAGGGCTGTTCGCCCCAGTTCACAAGCACCGGTGGGCGGTGTCCGGCAGGTTCGCGACGTCAACGGCGCCCGCCCGGGGTGATGTCGTGTTTCCGCCGGAACGGCGAAGGGCCGGCGCTCCCGAGCGGGGGAGCGACGGCCCTTCGCCGCGCGCCTGAGCGGCGCTTGTGAATCCGAGAACTCGGTGGAACCGGCGGACTCAGAGAACGCGGACCGCGCCCGACGGCGGGTCGTAGGACAGCGGGCGCTGCACCACACCGGTGCTGGAGTTCTGCGCACCGACGAACTCGCCGCCGCCCACGTACACCCCGACGTGGTACGCGCTGCCCGCGCCGCCCCAGTACAGGATGTCGCCCGGCTGGAGGTTGCTCAGGGAGACCTGGGTGCCCGCGGTGGACTGGGCCTGCGAGACGCGCGGCAGGTCGACACCCACCGAACGGAACGCGGCCTGGACGAGACCGGAGCAGTCCCACGAGTTGGGTCCGGTGCCGCCGGACACGTACGCGTCGCCGACCTGGGCCTTCACGAAGGCGAGGACGGACGCGGCGGAGCCGGTGGCGCTCGACGAGGAGGAGGAAGCGGTCGAGGCCACGGCGGTGCCGGCGGTGGAGCCGGAGGTCGCGCTGAGCGTCGTGCGGACGGCGGTGCGGGAAGCGCGCTGGGCGGCGGCCTCCGCCTTGGCCTTGGCGGCGGCCTCCGCCTTCTTCTTGGCCTCTGCCTTGCGGACCGCCTCGGCCTTGGCCTTCTTGGCGGCCTTGGCTGCGGTGGTGGCGGCGGCGTCCTCCTGGGCCTGCGTCTGCAGGTCCTGGGCGACCTGCTGCGTGGCCTGGGCGGACGCGGCGACGGCGGTGGAGAGCCCGGCGGTGATGGTGGGCATCTCGATGGTCTGGGTCACCGGCTCGGCCTGGGCCGGACCGGCAGCGCCTGCCACCGCGATGGTGCTGAGGACGCCACCGGCAACTCCGGCCCGCAGCGCCGTCTTCGGCGCGTTTCGGCGGGGCTTCCGGTGGCTGGGTATGTGAGCGGTGTGGGACATGTGTACTAGCGCTATCAGGGCCCCGGGGCTCCCTTCAAGAAACGTGTGTTGCGACACAGTTACGTCCGGAATCTGTGAATCCGCTTCCTGGCGGCCCTTATTGACGCCGTAACGGGCAAACCGGGCATGCTTGATCAGTGCTGTGATCACGGGCTTTCGGCAATACGCCCGAATTGCCCGCCGCTTACCATCCGTTCATACCGATGGCCAAGCCCGCTTTTATCGGCGCCTGATTGAAGTGACGCAGGTCACAGGGTGACCGTGGCGTGAGGAGCATGTGCGCGCTCCTCGTCTGAAGGGCCGTCGAATTTCGGCCGCGGCCATTCATCCGGAAGATCGTGAATGGGTGCACACGTCCACTTCGCTCCCGGGGACCCCTCGCCCGAGTGAGGCCAGAGTGGGGCAGATCCCCTTATCACTCCCAGGCCGTCCATTGCCAATTTGCATCCGCGGGTATCTGATTGTTAGTGCAACACCATGTTGACCAGCACTAACAGCATCAGATGTCACGTCTCGTGACCGCTCGGCCGCTTTACGTACGAAGATCACCGCTCAGGTGGCTTCGTGAGCCTTCGCCGGGTGGTGGAGATCACAAACTCGTTGTCGTACCCCGTGTCGCAGATCACAGGATGGCGGGCATAGGATGCGGGGCAGTCGGGCTTGTGAACTGCCTCACATGTGCACGATCTTGGTGGGGTGGCGAGCCGAATCGCCCGATGCGGTCCAACGGTCAAGGACGACTGGAAGGAGCGAGGAGCGTGAATGCCTACGCGCCCATCCTCGTGCTCGGCGCCCTCGGGGCAGGGTTTGCGATCTTCTCCGTGGTCATGGCCACGCTTATCGGCCCGAAGCGGTACAACCGAGCAAAGCTCGAAGCGTACGAGTGCGGTATCGAACCCACCCCCACTCCAGCCGGAGGCGGCCGCTTCCCCATCAAGTACTACCTGACGGCGATGCTCTTCATCGTCTTCGACATCGAGATCGTCTTCCTCTATCCCTGGGCGGTCACCTTCGACGCCCTGGGGATCTTCGGGCTCGTGGAGATGCTGCTCTTCGTGCTCACCGTCTTCGTCGCCTACGCGTATGTGTGGCGTCGCGGCGGCCTGGAATGGGACTGAGGGGCTGAGGGGCACACCATGGGACTCGAAGAGAAGCTGCCCAGCGGCTTCGTGCTGACCACTGTCGAGCAGGCCGCCGGCTGGGTGCGGAAGTCGTCCGTCTTCCCCGCCACCTTCGGCCTCGCCTGCTGCGCCATCGAGATGATGACCACCGGGGCCGGGCGCTACGACCTGGCCCGTTTCGGGATGGAGGTCTTCCGCGGATCGCCGCGGCAGGCGGATCTGATGATCGTGGCAGGACGGGTCAGCCAGAAGATGGCGCCCGTCCTGCGGCAGGTCTATGACCAGATGCCCAACCCCAAGTGGGTGATCTCCATGGGGGTTTGCGCATCATCGGGCGGGATGTTCAACAATTACGCCATTGTTCAAGGTGTTGATCATATTGTCCCTGTTGACATCTATTTGCCGGGCTGCCCGCCGCGGCCCGAGATGCTGATGGATGCGATCCTCAAGCTCCACCAGAAGATCCAGAGCTCCAAGCTCGGGGTCAACGCGGAGGAGGCCGCCCGCGAGGCGGAGGACGCGGCCCTCAAGGCACTGCCCCTGATCGAGATGAAGGGGCTGCTGCGGTGAGCGAGAACCGTCATCACGACGAGCAGAGCAACAACGGTGTGCCCGCACCGCGTGACGAGACCGGCGAGGTCATCGGCGTACGCAAGGGCATGTTCGGCGCCGACAACGGCGGCGACACCTCCGGCTACGGCGGCCTCGTCCGCACGGTGACCCTGCCGGGCGCCACGTCCCGTCCGTACGGCGGCTGGTTCGACGAGGTCGCGGACGAGCTCGAAGGGGCCCTGGAGGAACAGGACCTGCTTCCCGCCAACGCCATCGAGAAGACCGTCGTCGACCGCGGCGAACTCACCTTCCACATCGCCCGCGAGCACCTGGTCCGGGTCGCCCGCACCCTGCGCGACGACCCGGCGCTGCGCTTCGAGCTCTGTACCGGGGTGATCGGTGTCCACTTCCTCGGCGACAAGGGCCGCGAGCTGCACGCCGTCTACCACCTGCGCTCGATCACGCACGGCCGGCTGATCCGCCTGGAGGTGTCGGCCCCGGACAGCGATCCGCACATCCCGTCGCTCGTCGAGGTCTACCCGACCAACGACTGGCACGAGCGCGAGGCCTACGACTTCTTCGGGCTCGTCTTCGACGGGCATCCCGCCCTCACCCGGATCATGATGCCGGACGACTGGCAGGGCTTCCCGCAGCGCAAGGACTATCCGCTCGGCGGCATCGCCGTCGAGTACAAGGGCGCCCAGATCCCGGCTCCGGACCAGCGGAGGTCGTACTCCTGATGTCTACTTCCCATGCCCACCCCTCACCGGGTCCTTCCGGGACGCCCCTCTCGGATGCCCGCGACACGACCGAGGGGACCGTATACACCGTCACCGGCGGCGACTGGGACGAGGTCGTCGAGTCCGCGGCCAAGTCCGACGACGAGCGCATCATCGTCAACATGGGCCCCCAGCACCCGTCCACGCACGGGGTGCTGCGGCTGATCCTGGAGATCGACGGCGAGACCGTCACCGAGGCCCGCTGCGGCATCGGCTATCTCCACACCGGCATCGAGAAGAACCTCGAATTCCGGAACTGGACCCAGGGCACCACCTTCGTGACGCGCATGGACTACCTGACGCCGTTCTTCAACGAGGCGGGGTACTGCCTGGGCGTCGAGAAGCTGCTCGGCATCGAGGACCAGATCCCGGACCGGGCCACCGTCCTGCGCGTGCTCCTGATGGAGCTCAACCGGATCTCCTCGCACCTGGTGTGCATCGCCACCGGCGGCATGGAGCTCGGCGCCACCACGATCATGATCTACGGCTTCCGTGATCGTGAACTCGTCCTCGACCTCTTCGAGCTGATCACCGGGCTGCGGATGAACCACGCGTTCATCCGGCCCGGCGGACTCGCCCAGGACCTGCCGCCCGGCGCGGTCGACCAGCTCCGCGAGTTCGTGAAGACCATGAAGAAGAACCTGCCGGAGTACGACAAGCTCGCCACCGGCAATCCGATCTTCAAGGCCCGTATGCAGGACGTCGGCTATCTCGACCTGACCGGCTGCATGGCACTCGGCGCCACCGGCCCGATCCTGCGCTCCGCCGGGCTCCCGCACGATCTGCGCAAGACGGACCCCTACTGCGGATACGAGGACTACGAGTTCGACGTCCCCACCGCCGACAGCTGCGACGCCTACGGCCGCTTCCTCATCCGGCTGGAGGAGATGCGCCAGTCGCTGCGGATCATCGAGCAGTGCATCGACCGGCTCGCCCCCGGACCGGTGATGGTCGCCGACAAGAAGATCGCCTGGCCCGCGCAGCTCGCGCTCGGACCGGACGGGCTCGGCAACTCGCTCGACCACATCAAGAAGATCATGGGCACCTCCATGGAGGCCCTGATCCACCACTTCAAGCTGGTGACCGAGGGATTCCGCGTCCCGCCCGGACAGGTCTACACCGCGGTCGAATCGCCCAAGGGCGAGCTGGGCGTCCATGTCGTCTCGGACGGCGGCACCCGCCCCTACCGGGTCCACTTCCGCGACCCGTCCTTCACCAATCTGCAGGCCATGGCGGCGATGTGCGAGGGCGGCCAGGTCGCCGACGTCATCGTCGCCGTCGCGTCCATCGACCCCGTGATGGGAGGCGTCGACCGGTGACCGAAGCACGTCAGGAAGTCAGTCTGGGGATGCCGCAGCTCCCCGCCCCCGCCTACCCGGCCGAGGTGCGCGCCAGGCTCGAAGCGGACGCGAAGGAGGTGATCGCCCGCTACCCCGGCAGCCGCTCCGCCCTGCTGCCGCTGCTGCACCTGGTGCAGGCCGAGGAGGGCTTCGTCTCCCGTACGGGCATGGCGTTCTGCGCCGAGCAGCTCGGCCTCACCACCGCCGAGGTCACCGCGGTCGCCACCTTCTACACGATGTACCGGCGCAAGCCGAGCGGCGAGTACCAGGTCGGTGTCTGCACCAACACCCTGTGCGCGGTGATGGGCGGCGACGCCATCTTCGACCGGCTCAAGGAGCACCTCGGCGTCGGCAACGAGGAGACAACCGAGGACGGCAAGGTCACCCTCGAACACATCGAGTGCAACGCGGCCTGCGATTTCGCTCCCGTGGTGATGGTCAACTGGGAGTTCTTCGACAATCAGACCCCCGAGAGCGCGACGCGGCTGGTCGACGACCTCATCGCCGGGCGCACCGTCGAACCCACCCGCGGCGCCCCCCTGTGCTCGTACAAGGAGACGTCCCGGATCCTGGCCGGCTTCCCCGACGAGCGCCCCGGCGCCGTCGAGGCGTCCGGCGGCGCGGGCCCCGCCTCACTGATCGGCCTCCGCCTCGCCAGAGGAGAGGAACCGCACCCGAGGGTCGTCGCCCCGCGGGGCGAGAGCCCGAGCGGCGACCAGCCCCACGATCCGTCGCCGTCCGAGCACCTCAGCTCGCATGACGCACCGCAGCAGACATCGGCCTCTGACCCGGAGCACCCGTCCGGCCCGACAGGCGAGGAGGGAGAGTGATGACGTTGGCGACCGAAATCAACGACAACGGGAACGGCAGTGGGGACAGCCCCGAGAAGCTGCTCGCCCCCGTCCTCTCCGCCTTCTGGGACGAACCGGAATCCTGGACCCTGGAGACCTACCGGCGCCACGAGGGATACGAGGGGCTGCGCAAGGCCCTCGCCATGTCGCCGGACGACCTCATCGCGTACGTCAAGGACTCCGGTCTGCGCGGCCGCGGCGGCGCCGGCTTCCCCACCGGGATGAAGTGGCAGTTCATCCCGCAGGGCGACGGCAAACCGCACTACCTGGTCGTCAACGCCGACGAGTCGGAGCCCGGGACCTGCAAGGACATCCCGCTCCTCTTCGCCAACCCGCACTCCCTCATCGAGGGCATCGTGATCGCCTGCTACGCGATCCGTTCCTCGCACGCCTTCATCTATCTGCGCGGTGAAGTCGTCCCCGTGCTGCGGCGGGTGCACGAGGCCGTGCGCGAGGCGTACGAGGCGGGCTTCCTCGGGACGAACATCCTGGGCTCGGGGCTCGACCTGGAACTCACCGTGCACGCGGGCGCGGGCGCGTACATCTGTGGTGAGGAGACCGCACTCCTCGACTCGCTCGAAGGGCGACGCGGCCAGCCCCGGCTGCGGCCGCCCTTCCCCGCGGTCGCCGGTCTGTACGCCTGCCCCACTGTGGTGAACAACGTCGAATCCATCGCCTCGGTTCCCGCGATCCTGAACCGGGGCAAGGACTGGTTCAAGTCGATGGGCAGCGAGAAGTCCCCGGGCTTCACGCTGTATTCGCTCAGCGGGCACGTCGCGAGCCCCGGCCAGTACGAGGCCCCGCTCGGCATCACGCTGCGCCAGCTGCTCGACATGAGCGGTGGCATGCGCCCCGGCCACCGGCTGAAGTTCTGGACCCCGGGCGGCTCCTCGACCCCGATGTTCACCGACGAGCACCTCGACGTGCCGCTCGACTACGAGGGCGTCGGCGCCGCCGGTTCCATGCTCGGCACCAAGGCGCTCCAGTGCTTCGACGAGACGACCTGCGTCGTGCGGGCGGTCACCCGCTGGACCGAGTTCTACGCCCACGAGTCCTGCGGCAAGTGCACGCCGTGCCGCGAGGGCACGTACTGGCTGGTCCAGTTGCTCCGCGACATCGAGGCCGGCAAAGGACAGACGGCCGACCTCGACAAGCTGAACGACATCGCCGACAACATCAACGGCAAGTCCTTCTGCGCCCTCGGTGACGGCGCCGCCTCGCCGATCTTCTCCTCGCTGAAGTACTTCCGCGAGGAGTACGAGCAGCACATCACGGGCCGGGGCTGCCCCTTCGATCCCGCCAGGTCGACTGCCTGGGCCGACGACAAGAACGCTCACCAGGGGGTGAACGCATGACAGTCACCACGAGTGCGCCCTCCGGGGGCGGCGAGGCGGTCGTTCCGCCCGAGGACCTCGTCACGCTGACGATCGACGGCATCGAGATCAGCGTGCCCAAGGGCACCCTGGTCATCCGGGCCGCCGAACTCCTCGGCATCGAGATCCCGCGCTTCTGCGACCACCCGCTCCTCGACCCGGTCGGCGCCTGCCGCCAGTGCATCGTCGAGGTCGAGGGCCAGCGCAAGCCGATGGCGTCCTGCACCATCACCTGCACCGACGGCATGGTGGTGCGGTCGCAGCTGACCTCGCCGGTCGCCGAGAAGGCGCAGAAGGGTGTGATGGAGCTGCTGCTCATCAACCACCCGCTGGACTGCCCGGTCTGCGACAAGGGCGGCGAGTGCCCGCTGCAGAACCAGGCGATGTCGCACGGCGACGCCGACTCCCGCTTCGACGGGAAGAAGCGGACGTACGAGAAGCCCGTCCCGATCTCCACCCAGGTGTTGCTGGACCGCGAGCGGTGCGTGCTCTGCGCGCGCTGCACCCGCTTCTCCAACCAGGTGGCGGGCGACCCGATGATCGAGCTGATCGAGCGCGGCGCCCTCCAGCAGGTGGGTACGGGCGAGGGCGACCCGTTCGAGTCGTACTTCTCCGGGAACACCATCCAGATCTGCCCGGTCGGGGCGCTGACCTCGGCGGCGTACCGGTTCCGGTCCCGGCCCTTCGACCTGGTGTCGTCGCCGTCGGTGTGCGAGCACTGCGCGGGCGGCTGCGCCACCCGTACCGACCACCGGCGCGGCAAGGTCATGCGTCGCCTCGCCGCCAACGACCCCGAGGTCAACGAGGAGTGGGTCTGCGACAAGGGCCGCTTCGGCTTCCGCTACGCGCAGCAACGGGACCGGCTCACCACCCCGCTGGTACGCAACGCGGACGGTGTCCTGGAACCGGCGAGCTGGCCCGAGGCGCTGGCCGCCGCGGCGGCCGGGCTGACCGCCGCACGCGGCAGGACGGGTGTCCTCACCGGCGGCCGGCTGACCGTCGAGGACGCTTACGCGTACAGCAAGTTCGCCCGGGTCGCCCTCGACACGAACGACGTCGACTTCCGGGCGCGGGCGCACAGCAGCGAGGAGGCCGACTTCCTGGCCGCCCGCGTCGCCGGGCGTGGCCGGGACCTGGACGGCTCGGGTGTCACGTACACCTCGCTGGAGAAGGCCCCGACGGTGCTGCTGGTCGGGTTCGAGTCGGAGGAGGAGGCACCCGGCGTCTTCCTGCGGCTGCGCAAGGCGAACCGCAAGCACGGACAGCGCACGTTCGCCGTCGCCTCGCACGCCACCCGAGGGCTGGAGAAGGCGGGCGGCACGCTGCTCCCCGCCGCCCCCGGTACCGAGACCGAGTGGCTGGACGCGATCGCGGGCGGCGTCGGACTCGACGGCGACGGAGCCGTCGCGGCCGAGGCGCTGCGCGGCGAGGGCGCGGTGATCGTGGTCGGCGAGCGGCTGGCCGCGGTGCCGGGCGGACTGACCGCCGCGGTACGGACCGCCACCGCGACCGGGGCCGCGCTGGTGTGGATGCCGCGGCGGGCCGGCGAGCGCGGCGCGGTGGAGGCGGGCGCGCTCCCGTCGCTGCTGCCCGGCGGCCGGCCGGCGACCGACCCGCGGGCCAGGGACGAGGTGGCGGCCGTCTGGAACGTCGCCGAACTCCCTTCCCGTTTCGGCCGCGACACCGGCCAGATCGTGGAGGCCGCTGCCACCGGAGAACTGGGCGCGCTGCTCGTCGCCGGGGTCGAGCCCGTGGACCTGCCGAACCCGGCACGGGCCCTGGAGGCCCTGGACCAGGTCGGATTCCTGGTCTCGCTGGAGCTGCGGCCCAGCGAGGTGACCGAGCGGGCCGATGTGGTCCTCCCGGTCGCCGCGGTGGCCGAGAAGCCCGGCACCTTCCTCAACTGGGAGGGCAGGGCGCGGATGTTCGAGGCCGCGCTGAAGCCCGAGCAGATGACGCGGACGCTCGCGCCGACCGATGCCCGGGTGCTGCACATGCTGGCCGAGGCCATGGACACCCATTTCGCGCTGCCGGACCTGAAGTCCGTACGCCGTGAGCTGGACCGGCTCGGCGGCTGGGCCGGCGCGCACGCCACCGACCCGAACGAGTCGGCGCGACCGCTGCCCAGGCCCGGCGACGGGGAGGCGATCCTCGCGGGCCACCGGATGCTGCTCGACCTGGGCCGGCTCCAGGAGGGCGACGAAGCGCTGGCCGGCACCCGGCACGCCTCGGTCGCCAGGCTCTCCGCCGTCACCGCGGCCGAGACGGGCGTGAAGGACGGCGATCTGCTGGCCGTCACCGGCCCGGCCGGCAGCGTCGAACTCCCGTTGAAGGTCACCGACATGCCGGACCGCGTGGTCTGGGTGCCGCTGAACTCCGTAGGGCGGGGCATCCCGGCCGACACCGGTGCCCGGCCCGGCGGCCTGGTCCGGATCGGCCCCGCCGCACCGGGCACTCCCGACGTCACACCGGAGGTGGGGGCGTGACTGTCTTCGCTCAACTGGCCGCGGCACCGCGCGGTGCCGTACTCGCCGCCGAGGATCTGTCGATGTTCGGCACCGACCCGTGGTGGCTCGTCGTCATCAAGGCGGTGTTCTGCTTCGCGTTCCTGATGGTGACCGTGCTCTTCTCCATCGTGTGGGAGCGCAAGGTCGTCGCCTGGATGCAGCTGCGCATCGGCCCCAACCGGCACGGCCCCTGGGGCATGCTCCAGTCGCTCGCCGACGGCATCAAGCTGATGCTGAAGGAAGACGTCGTCGTCAAACGGGCCGACAAGGTCGTGTACGTGCTGGCGCCGATCGTCGCCGCCATCCCGGCGTTCATGGCGATCGCCGTGATCCCGTTCGGCCCGTCCGACGAGGTCTCGATCTTCGGGCACCGTACGGCGATGCAGCTCACGGACCTGCCGATCGCGATGCTCTACATCCTCGCGGTCGCCTCGGTCGGGATCTACGGAATCGTGCTGGCGGGCTGGTCGTCCGGATCGACGTACCCGCTCCTCGGCGGCCTGCGCTCCTGCGCCCAGATGATCAGTTACGAGATCGCGATGGGCGCCGCGTTCGCCTCGGTCTTCCTCTACTCCGGGTCGATGTCGACCTCGAAGATCGTGGAGGCGCAGCAGGACCGCTGGTTCATCCTGCTGCTGCCGGTCTCCTTCATCATCTACATCGTCACGATGGTCGGTGAGACCAACCGGGCCCCGTTCGACATGCCGGAGTCCGAGGGCGACCTGGTCGGCGGCTTCAACACCGAGTACTCGTCGATCAAGTTCGCGATGTTCATGCTCGCCGAGTACGTCAACATGGTCACCGTCTCCGCGGTCTCCACGACCCTGTTCCTGGGCGGCTGGCGGGCCCCGTGGCCGGTCAGCACCTTCTGGGAGGGCGCGAACCACGGCTGGTGGCCGATGCTCTGGTTCGTCCTCAAGGTCCAGCTGCTGCTGTTCTTCTTCATCTGGCTGCGCGGCACGCTGCCCCGGGTCCGTTACGACCAGCTGATGAAGCTCGGCTGGAAGGTCCTGATCCCGGTCTCGCTGCTCTGGCTGATGCTGGTCGCGACGGTGCGGGCGCTGCGCAACGAGGGGTACGACTTCTCGAAGATCGTGCTGTACGTGGCCGGGGCCGTGATCGCGATCCTGCTGATCTCCTTCGTCGCCGACATGTTCCGCGACAAGAAGGGCCGGGCCGCGGAGGCGGAGGCCGGACCGGAGCCGGGGTTCGACCCGATGGCGGGCGGATTCCCGGTGCCGCCGCTGCCCGGACAGACCCTGCCGCCGGTGCCGCGCCGCAGGCCGCGGGGCGAGCGGGAGCTCGTTGTCAGTGGCGGGTCGGATACTCAGAGTGACGGAAATTCGAGTGACGGGAAGGAGGCTGACGGTGTCTGAGTCATCAGAGCCCTCGGGCGAGAAGTTCCAGAACCCTGTCGCCGGCTTCGGCGTGACCTTCAAGGCCATGTTCAAGAAGCGGTTGACCGAGCAGTATCCGGAAACGCAGAAGGTGACGGCGCCGCGCTTCCACGGCCGGCATCAGCTCAACCGCCACCCGGACGGTCTGGAGAAGTGCGTCGGCTGTGAGCTGTGCGCCTGGGCCTGTCCGGCGGACGCGATCTACGTGGAGGGCGCGGACAACACGGACGAGGAGCGCTACTCCCCGGGTGAGCGCTACGGCCGCGTCTACCAGATCAACTACGCGCGCTGCATTCTCTGCGGTCTGTGCATCGAGGCGTGCCCGACCCGGGCGCTGACGATGACCAATGAGTTCGAGCTCGCCAACACCACCCGCGAGAGCCTCATCTACACCAAGGACGAGCTGCTCGCGGGCCTGGAGGAGGGCATGGTCGACACCCCGCACGCGATCTACCCGGGGATGGACGAGCAGGACTACTACCGGGGTCTCGTCACCGAGGCCGCACCCGGTACGGAGCGTCAGGCCGCGGTCTCCAAGGGCGAGAAGCCGGCGGACGGCTCCGACGAGAACAGCGGCTCCGCGCGGGAGGTGGACGCATGACCGGCCTGGCCGCGGCGGCCTCCCAGACCTCGACCGGCGAGGCCGTCCAGTTCTGGGTGCTGGGCATCGTCGCCGTGCTCGGCGCGCTGTCCACCGTACTGATGAAAAAAGCCGTGCACAGCGCGCTGAGCCTCGCCGGGACCATGATCGTCCTGGCGGTGTTCTACCTCGCCAACGGCGCCTACTTCCTGGGCGTCGTCCAGATCGTCGTCTACACCGGCGCGATCATGATGCTGTTCCTCTTCGTGGTCATGCTCGTCGGTGTCACGGCGGCCGATTCGCTGAAGGAGACCCTCAAGGGTCAGCGCTGGCTGGCCGCGGGCTGCGGGATCGGCTTCGGTGTCCTGCTCATCGCGGGCATCGGCAACGCCTCTTTGAACAGCTTCAACGGGCTCGGCACCGCCAACGCCGAGCACGGCGGGAACATCGAGGGGCTGGCCAGCCTCATCTTCACCAAGTACGTCTTCGCCTTCGAGATCACCGGCGCCCTGCTGATCACGGCCACGGTCGGCGCGATGGTGCTCACCCACCGGGAGCGCACCGAACGGGCCAAGACCCAGCGGGAGATGTCCGAGGCGCGCGTACGCGGCAAGCAGCTGCCGCCCCTGCCCGCCCCCGGTGTCTACGCCCGGCACAACGCCGTGGACATCCCGGGTCTGCTCCCGGACGGCACACCGTCCGGGCTCACCGTCATGCAGACACTGCGCAGCCGCGGGCAGATCCGCGACGTGTCGAAGGAGTCGCTGGACCAGCTCAAGGCGCTGGAGCAGCGCTCGGAGAAGCGGCTCGGCCGTGACAACGAAGACGAGGGGGTCGCCAAGTGAATCCGGTCAACTACCTCTATCTCGCTGCTCTGTTGTTCACCATCGGTGCGGCCGGGGTGCTGATCAGGCGGAACGCGATCGTGGTGTTCATGTGCGTGGAGCTGATGCTCAACGCCTGCAACCTCGCGTTCGTCACCTTTTCCCGGATGCACGGCAATCTCGACGGCCAGATCATCGCGTTCTTCACGATGGTTGTCGCCGCCGCCGAGGTCGTGGTCGGGCTCGCGATCATCGTGTCGGTGTTCCGTTCCCGCCACTCGGCCTCGGTCGACGACGCCAGCCTGATGAAGCTGTAAGGGGACGTTGAATCGTGGAGAACCTGATTGCGCTGCTCATCGCGGCGCCTCTGCTCGGAGCTGCGGTCCTGCTCTGCGGCGGCCGAAGGCTGGACCGCGCCGGACACTGGGTGGGCACCCTGCTCGCCGGGGTGTCGTTCGTCATCGGTGTCGTGCTCTTCTTCGACATGCTGGGGAAGGGCGCGGAGGACCGGGCGCTGCACCAGAAGCTGTTCAGCTGGATCCCGGTCGAGCGCTTCCAGGCCGATGTGGCCTTCCAGCTCGACCAGTTGTCGATGACGTTCGTGCTGCTGATCACCGGTGTGGGCACACTGATCCACATCTACTCGATCGGCTACATGGCGCACGACGAACGCCGGCGCCGCTTCTTCGGCTATCTGAACCTGTTCCTCGCGGCGATGCTGATCCTGGTCGTCGCCGACAACTACCTGCTGCTGTACGTCGGGTGGGAGGGCGTCGGTCTGGCGTCGTACCTGCTCATCGGCTTCTGGCAGCACAAGCCCAGCGCGGCCACGGCCGCCAAGAAGGCGTTCCTGGTCAACCGGGTCGGCGACATGGGCCTGTCGATCGCGATCATGGTGATGTTCACCACCTTCGGCACGTTCGCCTTCGGCCCCGTCCTGGGGGCGACCGGCCAGACGAGCGAGGGCAAGCTGACGGCGATCGGCCTGCTGCTGCTGCTCGCGGCCTGCGGCAAGTCGGCCCAGGTGCCGCTGCAGTCCTGGCTCGGTGACGCCATGGAGGGCCCGACCCCGGTCTCCGCCCTCATCCACGCCGCGACCATGGTGACGGCGGGCGTCTACCTCATCGTCCGCTCCGGCGCGATCTTCAACGCCGCGCCGGACGCACAGCTGGCCGTGGTGGTCGTCGGTGCGGTCACGCTGCTCTTCGGTGCGATCGTCGGTTGCGCGAAGGACGACATCAAGAAGGCCCTCGCCGGGTCGACGATGTCGCAGATCGGGTACATGATCCTGGCCGCCGGGCTCGGCCCGATCGGCTACGTCTTCGCGATCATGCACCTGGTGACGCACGGCTTCTTCAAGGCCGGGCTCTTCCTCGGCGCCGGTTCGGTCATGCACGGCATGAACGACGAGGTCGACATGCGGAAGTTCGGCGGCCTGCGGAAGTACATGCCGGTCACCTTCGTCACCTTCGGCCTCGGCTATCTGGCGATCATCGGCTTCCCCGGTCTGTCCGGTTTCTTCTCGAAGGACAAGATCATCGAGGCGGCCTTCGCCAAGGGCGGCACCGAGGGCTGGATCCTCGGCTCGGTGGCCCTGCTGGGCGCCGCGATCACCGCGTTCTACATGACGCGCGTGATGCTGCTGACGTTCTTCGGAGAGAAGCGCTGGCAGCCGGACGAGCAGGGGAACGAACCGCATCCGCACGAGTCCCCGAAGTCGATGACCATCCCCATGATCATCCTCGCGTTCGGTTCCGTCTTCGCCGGAGGCCTCTTCTCCATCGGCGACCGCTTCCTGAACTGGCTGGAGCCGGTCACCGGGCACAGTCACGGGCACGCCCCGGTCAGCGCCACGACCGTCACGGCGGCCACGATGGCGGTGCTCGTCGTCGGTGTCGCCATCGCCTGGGCGATGTACGGACGCAAGCCGGTCCCGGTCGTCGCCCCGCGCGGCTCGCTGCTCACCCGGGCGGCCCGTCGCGATCTCCTCCAGGACGACTTCAACCACGTGGTCCTGGTCCGCGGCGGCGAGCACCTCACCCGCTCCCTGGTGTATGTCGACCACACCCTGGTCGACGGCGTCGTCAACGGCACGGCCGCCTCGATGGGCGGGCTCTCCGGCCGGCTGCGCAAGCTGCAGAACGGCTACGCCCGCTCCTACGCGGTCTCGATGTTCGGCGGTACGGCGGTCCTCATCGCCGCGACCCTGCTGATGAGGGCGGTCTGATCACCATGTCCTTTCCCCTCCTGACGGCGACGGCGGCCCTCCCGGCGATCGGTGCGATCGCCACCGCCGCCGTCCCCGCCGCCCGGCGCACCACGGCCAAATGGCTGGCGCTGCTGTTCTCGCTGGCCACGCTCGTGCTGGCGGGCATCGCGCTCGCCAGGTTCGAGCCCGGTGGCGCCCGCTACCAGCTCACCGAATCGCATGCCTGGATCAAGGACTTCGGCGTCCGGTACGAACTGGGCGTGGACGGCATCGGGGTGGCGCTCATGGCGCTCACCGCGCTGCTGCTGCCCTTCATCATTCTGGCGGGCTGGCACGACGCCGATCCTCTGGAGAATCGGAGTCGGCGCTGGCGGCCCACGCAGGGCTTCTTCGCGCTGATGCTGATGACTGAAGCGATGGTGATCCTCTCCTTCGAGGCCACCGATGTCTTCCTCTTCTACATCCTCTTCGAAGCCATGCTCATCCCGATGTACTTCCTCATCGGCGGCTTCGGGGACCGAGCCACCTCTTCTCGATCTGCCGCTGCCGCGGCGGGCGGCAGTGACGAGAACGCGGCGGCGCAACGCACCTACGCCGCCGTCAAGTTCCTCCTCTACAACCTGGCCGGCGGGCTCATCATGCTGGCCGCCGTGATCGGGCTGTACGTGGTCGCGGGGACGTTCTCGCTCTCCGAGATCGCCGAGGCACGGGCCAACGGCTCGCTCTCCATGGCGACCGGTACGGAACGGTGGCTCTTCCTCGGGTTCTTCTTCGCCTTCGCGGTGAAGGCCCCGCTGTGGCCGCTGCACACCTGGCTGCCCAACGCCATGGGCGAGGCGACCAGTCCGGTCGCCGTCCTGATCACCGCGGTCGTCGACAAGGTCGGCACCTTCGCGATGCTCCGCTTCTGCCTCCAGCTCTTCCCGGAGGCCAGCAAGTGGGCGACGCCGGTGATCGTCGTCCTGGCGCTGATCAGCATCGTGTACGGGGCGCTGCTCGCCGTCGGCCAGCGCGACATCAAGCGGCTGATCGCCTACGCGTCGATCTCGCACTTCGGCTTCATCATCCTCGGCATCTTCGCGATGACGAGCCAGGGCCAGTCGGGCGCCACGCTCTACATGGTCAACCACGGGATCTCGACGGCCGCGCTGATGCTGGTGGCGGGCTTCCTGATCACCCGGCGCGGTTCGCGGCTCATCGCCGACTACGGCGGGGTGCAGAAGGTGGCGCCCGTCCTGGCCGGCACCTTCCTGATCGGTGGTCTGGCCACCCTGTCGCTGCCCGGACTCGCCCCGTTCGTCAGTGAGTTCCTGGTCCTGGTCGGCACGTTCAGCGCGTACCCGGCGGCCGGCATCGTCGCCACGACCGGCATCGTGCTCGCCGCGCTGTACGTCCTCGTCCTCTACCAGCGGACGATGACGGGCCCGGTGAAGGCCGAGGTCCAGGGCATGACGGATCTCAAGGTCCGGGAGCTGGTGGTGGTTCTCCCGCTGATCGCGCTGCTGCTCTTCCTGGGTGTCTATCCGAAGCCGCTGACGGAGATCGTGAATCCGGCGGTGCAGCACACCATGTCGGACGTCCAGAAGAAGGACCCCCAGCCTGAGGTGGAGGCCGCCAAGTGAGCGCAACAGCTGTCCACAGCCTGTGGACGACGGCGGGCGGGGTGACATCGGCCGCCCCGGCCGAGAAATTCAAGGCACCGGTCATCGAGTACGCCCAACTGACCCCGGTGCTCATCGTGATCGGTGTCGCCGTCGTCGGCGTGCTCGTCGAGGCCTTCGTGCCGCGCCGGTCCCGCTACTACACGCAGGTCTTCCTGACGGTCGTCGCCCTCGCCGCCGCGTTCGCCGCGGTGGTCGGCCTGGCGGCCGGGGGGTACGGCACGACGAAGGCGCACATCGCCGCGATGGGCGCCCTCGCGATCGACGGCCCGACGCTGTTCCTGCAGGGCACCATCCTGCTGACCTCGCTGGTCGCCGTCTTCACCTTCGCCGAGCGGCGGCTCGACCCCGCCGCGCACGGCAACCGCGTCGACTCCTTCGCCGCACAGGCCGCATCGGTCCCCGGCAGCGACAGCGAGAAGGCCGCGGTCAAGGCCGGCTTCACCACCACCGAGGTCTTCCCGCTGGTCCTCTTCTCCGTGGCCGGCATGCTGGTCTTCCCTGCGGCCAACGACCTGCTGACCCTCTTCGTGGCCCTGGAGGTCTTCTCCCTCCCGCTCTACCTCCTGTGCGCCGTCGCCCGCCGCAAGCGGCTGATGTCGCAGGAGGCCGCGGTGAAGTACTTCCTGCTCGGTGCCTTCTCGTCGGCGTTCCTGCTCTTCGGGATCGCCCTGCTGTACGGCTACGCGGGCTCCGTCTCGTACGCCACCATCGCGCACGTGGTCGACGGCTCCGTCACACAGATCGACCCGGCGCTCGCCGACACCATGGGCAATGACGCGCTGCTCCTGATCGGCGGCGCGATGATCCTGACCGGTCTGCTCTTCAAGGTCGGCGCCGTCCCGTTCCACATGTGGACCCCGGACGTCTACCAGGGAGCCCCGACCCCGGTGACCGGCTTCATGGCCGCGGCCACCAAGGTCGCGGCGTTCGGCGCGCTGCTGCGACTGCTGTACGTGGTGCTGCCGGGCCTCGCCTGGGACTGGCGCCCGGTCATGTGGGCCGTCGCGATCGTCACGATGCTGGGCGGTGCGATCGTCGCCATCACGCAGACCGACATCAAGCGGCTGCTCGCCTACTCCTCGATCGCCCACGCCGGCTTCATTCTCACCGGTGTCATCGCGACCACCCCGGACGGCATCTCGTCGGTCCTCTTCTACCTGGGCGCGTACTCCTTCGTGACGGTCGGCGCGTTCGCCGTCGTCACCCTGGTGCGCGACGCGGGCGGCGAGGCGACGCACCTGTCGAAGTGGGCCGGGCTCGGCCGGCGCTCGCCGCTGGTCGCCGCGGTCTTCGCGGTGTTCCTGCTGGCCTTCGCCGGGATCCCGCTCACCTCCGGGTTCTCGGGGAAGTTCGCCGTCTTCAAGGCCGCGGCCGACGGCGGCGCGGGCGGCCTGGTCGTGGTCGGTGTGATCTCCTCGGCGATCGCCGCGTTCTTCTACATCCGCGTCATCGTGCTGATGTTCTTCAGCGAGCCGAAGGCGGACGGCCCGACGGTCGCCGTCCCGTCCCCGCTGACGATGACGACGATCGCGGTCGGTGTCGCGGTCACGCTGGTGCTGGGCCTCGCCCCGCAGTACTTCCTGGACCTGGCCGGCCAGGCGGGAGTGTTCGTGAGGTAGCGCACACGCGCACAGCCGGTGCACCGCCATGACAACGCCGGACGGGCTTGAGAAGTCGAGCCCGTCCGGCGTTGTCGTAGGCGGCGCCTATCGTGGCAGGGGACGGTGGCAGGACGGAACGGGACGGACCCGGGAACTCGGGGGGACAGAGCGATGAGCGTGACGGGCGGGACCATGGACGTGACCGAGAGCGACGCGCGGCGGACGCTGCACCGGGTGTTCGGGTACGAGGCATTCCGGGGCGAGCAGGAAGCGATCGTCGACCATGTGATCGCGGGCGGTGACGCCGTCGTGCTCATGCCGACCGGCGGCGGAAAGTCCCTCTGCTACCAGATCCCGTCCCTGGTCAGAGGCGGTACGGGGATTGTCATCTCGCCCCTGATCGCCCTCATGCAGGACCAGGTGGACGCGTTGCGGGCGCTCGGTGTGCGGGCCGGCTTCATCAACTCCACGCAGGACTTCGACGAGCGCCGCTCGATGGAGGCCCAGTTCGTCGCCGGTGAGCTCGACCTGCTCTACCTGGCCCCTGAGCGGCTCCGCCTGGACTCCACCCTCGGCCTGCTCTCCCGCGGCGAGATCTCCGTCTTCGCCATCGACGAGGCGCACTGTGTGGCCCAGTGGGGCCACGACTTCCGGCCCGACTATCTGGCGCTGTCCGTCCTCGGCGAGCGCTGGCCCGACGTACCGCGCATCGCCCTGACGGCCACCGCGACCAACGCCACGCACCAGGAGATCACCCAGCGTCTGGGCATGCCGGACGCGAAGCACTTCGTCGCCAGCTTCGACCGGCCCAACATCCAGTACCGGATCGTGCCGAAGGCCGATCCGAAGAAGCAGCTGCTCTCCTTCCTCAAGGAGGAGCACTCCGGGGACGCGGGCATCGTCTACTGCCTGTCGCGCAACTCGACGGAGAAGACCGCCGAGTACCTCTGTCGCAACGGCATCGACGCCGTCCCGTACCACGCCGGTCTGGACGCGGCCACGCGCGCCGCCCACCAGTCCCGCTTCCTGCGCGAAGAGGGCCTGGTCGTCGTCGCGACCATCGCGTTCGGCATGGGCATCGACAAGCCGGACGTACGCTTCGTCGCCCATCTGGACCTGCCGAAGTCGGTGGAGGGCTACTACCAGGAGACCGGCCGTGCCGGGCGTGACGGGCTGCCGTCCACGGCCTGGATGGCGTACGGACTCCAGGACGTCGTCCAGCAGCGCAAGCTCATCCAGGGCGGCGAGGGCGACGAGGCGTTCCGCCGCCGAGCCGCCTCCCACCTCGACTCGATGCTGGCCCTGTGCGAGACGGTCCGGTGCCGCCGCGCCCAGCTCCTGACGTACTTCGGCCAGGAGCCCGGCGCGGCGGCCTGCGGCAACTGCGACACCTGCCTCACCCCGCCCGAGTCCTGGGACGGCACGGTGGTCGCGCAGAAGCTGCTGTCGACCGTGGTCCGGCTGAAGCGGGAGCGGGGGCAGAAGTTCGGTGCGGGCCAGATCATCGACATCCTGCTCGGCCGCAAGACGGCGAAGGTCATCCAGTTCGACCACGACCAGCTCTCGGTCTTCGGCATCGGCGAGGAGCTGTCCGAGGCCGAATGGCGCGGAGTGGTACGGCAGTTGCTCGCCCAGGGGCTGATCGCGGTCGAGGGCGAGTACGGCACGCTGGTGCTGACGCAGGAGAGCGGCTCCGTCCTCGGCCGGGAGCGCGAGGTGCTGCTGCGCAAGGAGGCACCGAAGCCCGCGTCGCGCTCCACGAAGGGCGAACGCAAGGCGAAGTCCCAGGCAGCCGCCGCCGAGCTGGCGCCCGAGGCGGTCCCGGTCTTCGAAGCACTGCGGGCCTGGCGCGGCGCGCAGGCGAAGGAGCAGGGCGTCCCGGCGTACGTCATCTTCCACGACGCGACGCTGCGCGAGATCGCCACGGCCCTGCCGGACTCGGTGTCCGCGCTGGGCGGTATCAGCGGCCTGGGCGAGAAGAAACTGGCGACGTACGGGGAGGGGGTGCTGGAGGTGCTCGCGTCGTTCGGGGAGGGCACGGCGGATCCGGAGCCGGGTCCTGCGGTGGTCCCCGCCGCACCGGTCCCGGCGTCGGCGGCCGAGCTGCCGGAGACCGCCGGCGAGGCCACCTCGATCGTGGAGCCGCCCACGGCCTCGCGCCCGGCTGCGCAGGCGCCCGCCCCACGCCCGGCCGCACCCGTGATGGTCCCCGACGCCGATCCGGAGTGGGGCTGGGACGAGGAACCGCCCGAGTACGAGTGAGTGTCGGGGCCGGGCGGCGGCTGAGCTAATGGGTGTCCGCTGCCCGGCGGCGGGGGGTGATGGCGGTGAGATCCAGATCGACCGGGAAGGGGACGGAGACCTTCATCCGGTCATGGAAGATCCCGGTGGAGGTGTAGGCGCCGGTTGCCGGTTCCAGCTCGAAGACGTAGACCACCGCCCGGCCGTCGTGATTCTCGACCCGCCAGAAGTGCGGGATCCGTGCCCGGGCGTACTTCACGGGCTTGGTCTCGCGGTCCCGGGACAGGGAGTCCGGCGAGACGACCTCGATCGCCAGCCGGACTGACCCGGCGGGGAAACGGGTCTGGTTCGGGTCCTGGATGATCTCTCCGTCCACGACGATCACATCGGGCTCGGGCCGGTTGTAGCGGTCGATGTCGATGGTGAACTCACGCACGACCTCCAGGTCGGGCGGCAGCAGCGACTGCAACTGCCACTCGAAGAAGCTGACCGCTCGTGAATGGAACAGGGTCTGCGGACTCACGAAAACAAGGCTCCCGTCGATCAGCTCCGTGTGGGGAGGCAGATTCGGGAGTGTGTCCAGGTCATCGGCGGTCCAGCCGCCCACGGGCGGAACCGCCCACCGCGGCTCGGAGGCCTCGGGTTCGATGCTCATCAGTGCTCCCATGACGCGGAGACTCGCGGGAGATTCCAGCGTATCCGCCGGGAACGGGGTGCGGCTCCCCCAAACGTGTGAACGACCCGCGCACTGCTGACCGTCGGGCGTCCGGCCCCCTGACCAGGTCTTCACTGTCCCCGGCCCCGCCCGGGTCAGTCGTCCCCGCCTCCGCCGCCTCCCGTGCCGCCCCCGCCCTGGTTCGCCTTGTCCTGGCGTACGTTCCGGAGCACCGCATGGGCGGTCCACTCGTCGTGTACCAGATCGCGCATCGTCGAACGGCTTCTCCAGCCGCCCTGTGCCACGGCGCCCGACAGGCCGGTCGCCGAGACCAGCGCGGCCAGGGTGCGGCTGCGCCGGTCCGGGAAGCCGGCCGCCTCGGCGGCCGCGAAGCGTTCTCGGACCGCGGCCGGCAGGGCCGGGTCCGCCGCCGGGTGGCGGTGGTAGGGGAGCAGACCGAGGAGCCGGTGGGTCTCCCTGCGCAGAAGCGCGCGGCCCACCAGATGCTCCAGGCACAGCTCCTCGACGTATCGGCCGGTCCGCCGGATCCACGCCTTCGCGCTGACGCCGCCCGCGAGCCCGCCCCCCTCCGGGGCCGGCAGGCTCCCCAGGACCTGCGCGAGGAGCGGGTCCTGGGGAGCCTGCGGGCTGATCACCCGTACCCGGCCGAGCTGTTCGGCGATCCGGCCGTGAAGCTCCAGCTCCGCGAGGACCGCGCCCGCCACCCCGTACTCCAGGAAACGGTTTCGGCAGTACGGCTTGCCGCGCCGCGGGTCCAGGGCGAGCAGGAGCAGTTCCTCGGGGAGCGTGTGCTCCGGGGGAGCGGGGTTCACGACGCGGGCACGATCCGTCCCGTGACCTCGCCGAGGCCGACCCGGGTGCCGTCCGGGCCCGGCGCCCAGGCCGTCATCGTCACCGTGTCGCCGTCCTCCAGGAACGTCCGCTTGCCGTCCTGGAGGTCCAGCGGGTCGCTGCCGTTCCAGGTCAGCTCCAGGAGGGAGCCGCGCTGTCCGGGCTCGGAGCCGCTGACCGTGCCCGAGCCGTACAGATCACCGGTGCGCAGCGACGCCCCGTTGACCGTCATCTGGGCCAGCATCTGGGCCGCCGTCCAGTACATGGTGGCGAACGGCGGCTCGGCGACCGGCTGTCCGTTGATGGCGACGGAGATCCGCAGGTCGAAGCCGCCGGCCTCCTCCTCGCCCGCGTCCTCCAGATAGGGGAGCAGCGGGAAGTCGCGGGCCGGGGGCGCGATCCGGGCCGCCTCCAGGGCTTCGAGCGGTGTCACCCAGGCCGATACGGACGTGGCGAAGGACTTGCCGAGGAACGGGCCGAGCGGGACGTACTCCCAGGCCTGGATGTCCCGCGCCGACCAGTCGTTGAGCAGGCAGAGCCCGAAGACGTGCTCGCGGAAGTCGCCGAGCGGGACCGGGCGGCCCTGCTCGGAGCCGACTCCGACGACGAAGCCGACCTCGGCCTCGATGTCGAGCTTGACGGACGGGCCGAAGACCGGGGCCGCGTCGGACGGTGCCTTGCGCTGTCCGGAGGGGCGCACCACGTCCGTACCGGAGACGACGACGGTGCCGGACCTGCCGTGGTAGCCGATCGGGAGGTGCTTCCAGTTGGGCGTCAGCGCGTCACCGTTCGGCCGGAAGATCTTTCCGACGTTGGTGGCGTGGTGCTCGCTCGCGTAGAAGTCGACGTAGTCCGCGACCTCGTACGGCAGATGGAGTGTCACGGACTCGACCGGGTGCAGCAGCGGTTCGATGTCCGCGCGGTGTGCCGGGACCGTCACCCACGCGGTCAGGGCCCGCCGGACGTCCCGCCAGGCGGTGCGGCCCGCGGCCAGCAGTGCGGTCAGGTCCGGCTGGGCGAGGAGCTGCGCGTAGGGCGAGCCGAGTGCGTGCGCCGCGGCTCCGGCGTCCAGTACGTGGTTGCCGATGCGGACGCCGACCCGGCGGTCCCCGGGGTGGTCGGGGGTGGAGAACACACCGTAGGGAAGGTTGTGCGGACCGAAGGGGTCGCCCTCGGCCAGATCGAGCGGGCTGCTCTGCTCGGGCATGTGTTGCTGCCTCGCTTTCCAGGTCGCTTGGAGGACACGTTACGTCGGTGTCGCCACCCCGCGGGAGTGTCCCAACTGCTCCTGATGCCCGGAAAGTTCCGCCGTGCCCCCGGTCTGCGGGGGCACGGCGGTGGCTCATCCGGCCGTGCGCGGGATCCGCTTCTCCCAGGTCCGGTGGAAGACGACCTCGCCGCCGTCCCTGCACACCACCTCGTCGGACGTGATGAAGTCGGTGTCGTCCGCGCTGATCTCGGACCGGGACTCGATCCGTACGTCCCACGCCATCTCCGGCCGGTGCAGCCGGATCGTCCAGTCGGAGCGAGTACGGGCGGAGTGCGGGTCGTTCTCCTGGATCGTGTAGGTCTCCAGGGCGTCCTCGGTGAATTCGAGGCCGTCCGGATAGACGCGGGTGCCGCCGTAGCGGGGGTCGACCTCCAGCCGCCATTCGCCCTTGGCGACATCGCGGACGACCAGGCGTTCGGGGCGCTGTCCGTCGAGCGTCACGGGGTGGACGACGCCGAGCGGCTCCGACTGTTCCGGTTCCTCGAAACGGATCGCCGGGTCCTCGGTGTGCCGGCGCACCGGCAGTTCGAGGGAGCTGCCGTCGGCGTCCAGGGTGAAGCCGACCGAGCCCGCCTGCGGCCAGATCCACGGCCAGTACGAGGACGAGATCGCGAGCCTGATCCGGTGGCCGGGCGGGAAGGTGTGTCCGATGCCGTTGAGCTCGAAGGTCACGTCCTCGGTCGCACCCACCGGCCAGTCGTCCGCGCGGTCGCGGCCGTGCCGGGCGGAGAGGTTGAGCGCCCCGCGGGTGACCAGGGTGGAGGAGCCGTCCGGTGCGACGTCGCAGAGCCGGGCGATGGCCTGGCCGCGCGCCACGTCCATCCGGATGCGCAGCTTCACCCGGGCGCGGCCCAGGATCTCGATCGGGGCGTCCTCGACCGGGAACTCGAACGAGACCGACTTGGCGTCCTCGTCGCGCTGGTCGGGTGGCAGGTCGGCGTCGTTGCCGAACGGGAAGAAGCGCCCGGCGTCCAGACCGGTCTGCTGCGGCGAGTCGACGATCTGCGGACCGCCCTGGAGGGCGTACACGACGGGCGTGATGTTCGGGGACGGCCAGGCGGTGTCGCCGACCCAGCGTCCCGGCAGTGTCTCGTAGACCGTGGCGGGGCGGTGCGACTCGCTGATCCAGGACCGGAGCAGCGGCTCCGCCATGATGCCGGTGTCCTCGTCCTTCAGGTGCTGGTCCCACCAGCGCAGCGTCTCCTGGAGGAAGCCGATCGCCGGACCGGGCGGCAGACCGCGGTCGGGGTACTGGTGCGACCAGGGGCCGATCAGCCCGCGGACCTTGTCCGGGGCGAGATGCTCGACGAGCCGCAGGACCGTGTCGCGGTACGGGTCGTGCCAGCCGCCCACCGCGAGGACGTGGGCCTGGATCGCGGAGTAGTCCTCGCAGACACTGCCGTGCTTCCAGTAGTCGTCACGGGTCTGGTGCGCCAGCCAGGTGTGGATGAACGGTTCGACCGTCTCCAGCCGATTCAGCCACATGTCCTTCCAGCCCTCGCCGACCTGCGCCGGGTCCGGCGGCCGGGAGACGAAGGCCAGCATGGTGGCCGCCCAGGCATGCATGTCGACGCCGAGGACCGAGCCGCCCATGTAGTGGACGTCGTTGTCGTAGCGGTCGTCGGCCGAGCAGACGGTGACGATCGCCTTCAGCGGTTCGGGGGCCAGTGCCGCGATCTGGAGCGAGTTGAAGCCGCCCCAGGAGATGCCGAACATGCCGACCCGGCCGGAGCACCACTCCTGCTGGGCCAGCCAGTGGATGACGGCGACCCCGTCGGCGAGTTCCGTCGCGTCGTACTCGTCGCCCGGCAAGCCCTCGCTGTTGCCGTGTCCGCGTACGTCCACCCGGACGGAGGCGTAGCCGTGGCCCGCGTACCAGGGGTGGCGCTGCCAGTCGCGCGGCGCCGTCCAGTCGCTCAGCCGGTACGGCAGGTATTCGAGGAGCGCGGGGACGGGTTCGTCGGTGACGGGCCGCCAGATCCGGGCGTACAGCCGGGTGCCGTCCGGCAGCGGAATGTAGACGTCCTCATGGGTGGTGTCATACGGAAACGTGGTGCGGATGTGCATGGCGGTACCTCAGTGGACGGGGTGCATGGTGCGTTTGAGCCAGGGGGCGGCGGTGATGACAGCCACACCGGCCACCACCGCGATCGCGCCATTGACACCGAAGTAGGCGGGGTTGGACACCTCGCCGTACAGCTTCACGACTTGGGCCTGGATGCCGTTGGCGAGGGCCAGCGAGAGGAACCAGAGCGCCATCGTCTGGCTGGCGAACGCCTTGGGCGCGAGCTTGGTGGTCGCGGACATGCCGGAGGTCTCCAGCAGGACGTCGCCGAGGCCGAGCAGCAGGTACGAGCCGACGATCCACCAGGCGGCCATCTTGAAGGTGTCGCCGGAATGCCCGGAGGTCGGCAGCACCATCAGCAGGAAGGACAGTCCGCCGAGGATCACCCCGATCGCGATCTTGTTGGAGGCGTGCGGCTGACGCGGGCCCATCCGGGCCCAGACGGCGGCGACCACCGGGGCGAGCGCGACCTCGAAGGCGCCGAGCGCCGAGGCGTACCAGCTCGCCGGGAAGTGGAAGCCGAGGATCTCGGTACGGGCGTTGGCCGACGCGAGCAGCATCATCGTCGAGTACGCCTGGAAGAGGATGAAGTTGAAGACGACGGAGGCCAGGAACAGCACCACGTACGGGCGCAGCCTGCCGCGTTCCTCGCCGGTGACCCGCGGACTGCGGAACATCACCGCGAAGTACACGACCGGTGCGATCACCGAGACCAGGGTGAGCAGGTCGACGAAGCGGCCCATGGTCAGCCAGCCCGCCAGGGCCAGCGCGGTGGCGACGGCGGCGACCACGACGGCGCCGATCACGATCAGTCGTACGGCACGGCGCATCGGTGCCGGTTCCAGCGCGAATTCGGCGCTGTGCTTTCGGCCGGACAGGTGACGCCGGCCCAGTACGTACTGGATCAGGCCGAGGGTCATGCCGAAGGCGGCGGCGGAGAAGCCCCAGTGCCAGCTCGCGTGGTCCCCGAGCCAGCCGGTGACGAGCGGGCCGAGGAACGCGCCGATGTTGATGCCCATGTAATAGAGCGCGAAGCCGGCGTCGCGACGCTCGTCGGCGGTGCGGTAGAGCTTGCCGACCATGGTCGCCACATTGGGCTTGAGCAGACCGGTGCCGGCGCTGATCAGACCGAGGCCGGTCCATGTCATGGCGTCGCTGGGCACCGCCATGGCGTAATGCCCGCAGGCAATGAGAATTCCGCCGTACAGGACGGCGCGGTACGAGCCGAGGATCCGGTCGGCCAGCCAGCCGCCGGCCACGGAGACCAGGTAGACGAGGGTGCCGTAGGCGGCCGAGACGGAGGCCGCGGTGCCCGGTTCCATCCCCATGCCGCCGCGGGCGACGGTGTCGGCGAAGTAGAGGACCAGGATCGCCTGCATGCCGAGGAACGAGAATCGTTCCCAGACCTCCAGGCCGGACAGGGTCCTCAGGCCTCGTGGCTGGCCGAAAAAGGCATGGTCGTCGCTGGGGGGCAGCTGAGTGGGTTCGGTGTCGGTGGCCGTGTGGGACAAAGGGAGAACTCCAGATCGTATGAGCTGATCCCGAACATACCGGCGGTGGCGGGAAGGCGCCCACGTTGATCCAAAGGGGACCGGATACGCTGACTTGAGTGATGACAGCGACACATCGACATTCCGTGTGATCGTCAGTAGACAGGAGATCCCCTCGTGACCGTCGTCGGGCCGTTCGGACTGAGCGTGCGGGACCACGCTCTTGAGGCCGATGTCCAGGCCGGTTTGGCTGCTGTCGAGTCGGGGCTGCTCGAGGCCACCAAGAGCGGCGTGCCCTTCATCACGGAGGCCGCGCAGCATCTCGTACGCGCCGGGGGCAAGCGTTTCCGGCCGCTGCTGGGCATGCTGGCGGCCCAGTTCGGCGACCCCGACGCGCCGGGCGTCGTGCCCGCGGCCGTCGTCGTCGAGCTGACCCACCTCGCGACGCTCTACCACGACGACGTGATGGACGAGGCGGACGTACGCCGCGGCGTCGACAGCGCCAACACCCGCTGGGGCAACTCGGTGGCCGTCCTGACCGGCGACTTCCTCTTCGCCCGCGCCTCCCACATACTGGCCGACCTCGGTCCGGAGGCCGTACGCATCCAGGCGGAGGCGTTCGAGCGGCTGGTCACCGGTCAGATCCTGGAGACCGCGGGTCCGGGCGACGGGCGCGACCCGGTCGAGCACTACCTCGAAGTGATGCGCGGCAAGACCGGCTCGCTGGTCGCCGTGGCCTGCCGGTTCGGCGCGATGACGGCCGGTGCGCAGGAGTCGGCCGTCGACATCCTCACCCAGTACGGGGAGCGGCTCGGCGTCGCCTTCCAGCTCGCCGACGACGTACTCGACATCACCTCCGACTCCCACGAATCCGGCAAGACCCCCGGCACCGACCTGCGCGAAGGCATTCCGACGCTCCCCGTGCTCCATCTGCGGGCCCGCGCCGCGGCCGACAGGAAGCCGGACGACCTGGAACTCGTCGAGCTGCTCGACGGCGACCTGAGCGACGACGCGCGGCACGCCGAGGCGCTGCGCAGGCTGCGCGCCCACCCGGCGCTGGAGGAGGCGCGGCGGGACGCCGTCCGGTACGCGCAGGAGGCACGCAGGACCCTGGCCCCGCTGCCCGACTGTTACGCGAAGGCCGCGCTGGAGGAAGTGTGCGACGCGGTGGTGCACCGCGCGGGCTGAGAGCCCGTGGGTGCGATACCCCTACGGGACGGGGCGGGCCCGCCCGGGGGGTGTCATACCGAAGAGGTAGGCGGAGTTGCTCCCCGGGGGTGACGCTTTCGCATCGCCGGTTTGGTCAGATGGAGCACAACCACTCCTGAGCAAATCGGGTGAGAATGGCGGCGCGGAGTGGACGAGTGCATCCGGACGGAAGCCGCCGACCACGGAGGTAGGGCACACATGGCACCGAACGACAGCGTTGAGACGAACGGCGGGACCAGGGGCACCGCCGTCGGCCGCCGGAAGGCGGCGCGCTACATCGTCCCGGTCGCGGTGGCGGGGGTGGCGGCCGCGACGATCGGGCTCGTCCCGGCGCTCGCGAGCACCGGTGACCCCGATCTGCCGAAGATCACCGCACAGCAGCTCATCGAGAAGATCGCCGCTTCGGACACCCAGCAGTTCTCCGGCACGGTGAAGATCAGCACGGACCTCGGCATTCCGTCGCTCGGCGGTCTGGCCGGCTCCTTCGCCCAGGGCGGCGGCAAGGGTGATTCCGGCGCCGACCCGCAGAAGAAGATGACGGAGCTGGCGTCCGGCACGCACACCCTGCGGGTGGCCGCCGACGGCCCCGACAAGCAGCGGGTGTCGATCCTGGACAGCGCGGCGGAGTACAGCCTGATCCGCAACGGCGATCAGGTCTGGGCGTACGACAGCAGCTCCAACGAGGCGTATCACGCCACGGAGGACGGGAGCGGGAAGAAGGCCGGGCACCCGGCCCCGGCTCCCGAGTCCGTGCCGACCACGCCGAAGGCACTCGCCGAGCAGGTCCTGAAGGCCGCGGGCCCCACCACCTCGGTGACGGTCGACGGCACGGCGCGGATAGCCGGACGTGACGCGTACAAGCTGGTCGTCAAGCCCCGGCAGAGCGGCTCCACGATCGGCTCGGTCACGGTCGCGGTCGACGCGAAGAACGGTGTGCCGCTGAAGTTCACACTGCTTGCGAGCAGCGGTGGCAAGGCCGTCGTCGACGCCGGGTTCACCAAGGTCGACTTCGGGAAGCCGGCCGCCTCCTCGTTCACGTTCACCCCGCCCAAGGGCACCAAGGTGACCGAGGCCGACGACGCGAAGGCGCAGCACAAGGCCGACGGGGACAAGGGTCCGGGCATGTTCCCGGGCGCGGAGGGACCGGGTGCCGGCGGACTGGGCGCCGGGGCCGAGGGCGGCAAGGACACGAAGGTCATCGGCGAGGGCTGGAACGCGATCGCCGAGATCAGGACCCCGGGCGGCACCGGTCTCCCCTCGAAGGCGTCGGGCGACGTGCCGGCCGAGGCGCAGCAGTTCCTGGACGCGCTGGGCGACAAGGTCAGCGGCAAGTTCGGCTCCGGCACGGTCTTCAAGTCCCGCCTGGTCAACGCCCTGATGACGGACGACGGCAAGGTGTACGTCGGCGCGGTCACGCCGGACGCGCTGGTCAAGGCGGCGAACAACGCCGCCTGACACAGGGGCGCACCGCGTTTCGCGCCGCTGTTCACCCGCCCCGCCGTACTCTCCGTACGGCGGGGCGGTCCGCGCCGAGCCGTGCTGTCCGGCCCCGATCCGCCGGACCCGGCCCCACCCGACCCTTGGGGAGTACGCATGACAGAGCCTGGGACCGCGATCGGGCCGAAGGCGGTGACCGAGTCCGCCGGGGCCGTTGTCGAGACGCGGGGCCTGACCAAGCGGTACCGCGGCGGCCAGCTCGCCGTGGACGGCCTCGACCTCGACGTTCCCGGCGGCAGCGTCTTCGGGTTCCTCGGGCCCAACGGCTCCGGGAAGACCACCACGATCCGGATGCTGATGGGCCTGATCGACCCCACGTCCGGCACCGCGCAGGTACTCGGTCAGCCCATGCCGGACGCGGCCCGCACCGTACTTCCGCAGGTGGGGGCGTTGATCGAGGGGCCCGCGCTGTATGGCTTCCTGAGTGGCCGGGACAATCTGCTGCGTTACGACTCGGCCGATCCCACGGCCGATCCGCGCACCCGCCGGGTCCGGGTCGCCCAGGCCCTGGACCGGGTCGGGCTGGCAGCCGCGGCCGGCAAGAAGGCCAAGGCGTACTCGCTCGGCATGAAGCAGCGGCTCGGTCTCGCCGCCGCCCTGCTCCAGCCGCGCCGCCTGCTCGTCCTGGACGAGCCGACCAACGGCCTGGACCCGCAGGGCATGCGTGAGATCCGCACGCTGGTGAGGGAACTGGCGGCGGAGGGCACCACCGTCTTCCTCTCCTCCCACCTCCTCGACGAGATCGAGCAGGTCTGCACCCATGTCGCGGTGATGGCCAGGGGCCGGCTGGTCATCCAGGGGCCGGTCGCGGATCTGGCGGCGGGCGCCCGCGGCCGGCTGGCCGTCACCACCCCGGACCCGGGCGATGCCGCCCGCGTCCTCAAGGAACGGGGCCTCACCGGCGTCAGGGTCGACGGCGACCGGGTGAGCGCCGAGGCCCCGCCGGGCGAGGTCGAGCTCGCGGACCTCAGCTCGGCGCTGGTGCACGCCGACGTACGCCTGAGGTCCTTCGGCATCGAACGGGCCTCGTTGGAGGATGCCTTCGTCGCACTCACCGGAGAGGGATTCGATGTCGCAGGCTGAAGTCGTACCCGTGGCGGCGGACAGGACGCGCAACCCGCTGTGGACCTTCGGAATTCTTCGCTCCGAACTGACCACCACATTCCGCCGCTGGCGCACCCTCGCGCTGCTCGGGGTGCTGGCCGCCGTTCCCGTGCTCATCGGGATCGCGGTGAAGGTCGAGACCGACCACGGCTCCACACCCGGACCGGGCGGTGGCGGGGGAGGTCCCGCGTTCCTCTCCCAGGTCACCAACAACGGCCTCTTCCTGGTCTTCGCGGCCCTCGCGGTGACGCTCCCGGTCTTCCTCCCGATGGCCGTCGGGGTCGTGGCGGGCGACTCGATCGCCGGTGAGGCCAACGCCGGAACCCTGCGCTATCTGCTGGTCGCCCCGGCCGGTCGGACCCGGCTGCTGCTGACGAAGTACGCCTCCGTCCTCGCGTTCTGCCTGGTCGCGACCCTGGTCGTGGCCCTCTCGGCGCTCGCCGTGGGGTCGCTGCTCTTCCCCGTCGGCGAGGTCACCACCATCTCCGGGACCCGGATCGGCTTCGGTGAAGGGCTGCTGCGGGCCGGCCTGATCGCGGTGGTGGTCGCGGCGTCACTGATCGGATTCGCGGCGCTCGGGCTGTTCGTCTCGACCCTCACCGGCAGCGGCATCGCGGCGATGGCCGCCACCGTCGGAATGCTGATCACCGTGCAGATCGTGGACACGATCCCGCAGTTGAGCGGCATCCACCCGTATCTCTTCCCGCACTACTGGATGTCGTACGCGGACCTGCTGCGCGAGCCCGTCCCCTGGGACGAGGTGGTCAAGAACCTGGGACTTCAGGGCTTGTACGCGGTGGTGTTCGGCTCGGCGGCCTGGGCCCGCTTCACGGCGAAGGACATCACCGCCTGACACCCGACGGCATCGCCCTCGCGCCGTCGGCCGGGCGAGCCGTCCCCCGATCGGCTCGTCGCGGCACGAACGGCACGAACGGTGCGAACAGCGGGAACGATGCGACACGGCACGTTCCGTTTCCGCCTCAGCATTGTTCGACTTCTGGCGACGGACTGTCAACAAGGATTGGCTCAAACACACCTATGCTCACCGAATGATCACATCGCCGAGTTCACTGCGCCGCAGCGAGAGATCACGAAGGGCGACCCTGGAAGCCGCCCTCACGCTGTGCACGGAGAAGGGGTACGGCCGCGTCACCATCGAGGCCATCGCTGCCAGGGCGGGCGTCAGCAAGAAGACGATCTACCGCTGGTGGCCTTCGAAGAGCGCGGTGATGCTGGAGGCGTTCACCGACGCGCTGGTCGGCACGACGCCGTTCGTCGACACCGGCGACATCGCCGCCGACCTGCGGGCCAATGTGATGGGTGCGGTGAAGCTGCTCTCCACGCCGCCCTACGGCCCCGCGTACGCCGGGATCCTTTCCGAGGTCCACCACGACGACGCACTGGCGGAAACCGTTCGGACGAAGCTGATCGACCCCCGCTTCGAGGAGGCGGTCGACCGGCTGCGGCGGGCCCAGGAGCAAGGACGGATCCCGCCGGACGCCGACCTCCCGCTGGCGGTGGAGATGCTGTACGGCCCGGTGTACTACCGCCATGTGCTGCGCAAGCCGATGCAGGACGAGGAGACGATCAGGGCGCTGGTCGATCACGTGCTGCGGGCGCTGGGGGCGTCACCGGAACCATGAGATCCGGCCGGACGGCATGGCACTGTCGGACGGGCGTGCGAGCATGCGGGCATGGCAGCGCACCTGACGACACCACGGCCCTGACGGTCTTCGGCCCGGGTGTCGAAGCGGCCGGGCTGCCGTTGCTCCCGGTCCAGGGGATCGACCCGTATCGGCGTGTTGCCCGGCGAGCGAGGCCTGCCGCTCAGCGGAAGACCCGCTCCAGCACCTCGGCGACCCCGTCGGTCTCGTTCGACGACGTCACCTCGTCCGCCGCGGCCCGGAGGTCCGGATGGGCGTCGGCCATCGCGACGCCGTACCCGGCCGCGCGGAACATCGGCAGATCGTTGGGCATGTCCCCGAAGGCGATCGCGTCGCGCGCGTCCACGCCCAGGAAATCGGCTGCCAGGGCGAGCCCGCTGCCCTTGTCGACGCCGAACGGCTGCAGTTCGACGGTGCCGGGGCCGGACAGCGTGACGGAGGCGAGATCGCCGACCGCCGTACGGGCCGCCTCGGCCAGCGCGCCGTCGCCCAGGTCGGGGTGCCGGACGAGCACCTTGACGACGGGGGCGGACCACAACTCGTGCCGATGGCGTGTCCGTTGGGCGGGGAGTGTGGGGTGGGGCATCAGATATCCCGGCTCGATCAGCGTCCGGCCCTCGACGCCGTCCTGGTCCACGGCCGCGAAGACGGGCCCCACCTGTGCCTCGATCTTGCCGAGCGCGCTGTCGGCCGCCTCCCGGTCGAGGGTGATCGCGTGCACCAGGCGCCCGGTCCCGGCGTCGTACAGCTGGGTGCCCTGCCCGCAGACGACGGGCCCCCGGTAGCCCAGCCCGGCGAGCAGTCCTCGTATGCCGGGTACGGGCCGTCCGGTGACCACGAGGTGCCGCGCCCCGGCTCGGGCGGCCAGGGCGAGCGCGGCACGGGTGCGCGGGCTCACCGTGTCGTCGTGGCGCAGCAGGGTGCCGTCCAGGTCCGTGGCGACGAGGGCGTATGCGGGTGGGATCGGCATGGATCAAGCCTAAGGTCGGCCCGGTGCGCACACGTCCGCGTTGACAGGCGACGGCCGACTGCGTGTAATGAAAACGGTGTCGCGTGACGCCGGCCAAAGAGCAGTGGGCCGGCCGGTGATCGGGCGAACACTCTTCATTCAAGGGGTCCGTGATGAGTTCCAGCTCCGCACCCTGCATCTGACGCAGCGACAGTACGGCTGCCGCACGTCGTCGTCGGCCGTCATGTCCTCCAGCGCTGCGCGCACCCTCACACGTGCCGTCCGCCGCGCGCCGTGTCGCCGCGCCGTCCGCGACCGGCGCGCGGACGCGCACCACGATCACCGTTCCCGCAGATCACCCCGGCTCCGGCCGCACCTGCGAACCAGGGAGAAACAGACCCGTATGCCCACGTCCTTCAATCAGTCGGTCATCGAGGAGTTCCGCGCCAACGGAGGAAAGGTCGGTGGCCCCTTCGAGGGCGGCGACCTCCTCCTGCTGACGACCACGGGCGCGAGGTCGGGGAAGGAAGCCACCACCCCTCTCGGCTACGTCCGGCACGGGGATTCACTGCTGGTCGTCGGCTCCAACCTCGGTGCCCCGGCCCACCCCGACTGGTACCACAACCTGCTCGCCCACCCCGTGGTACGGGTGGAGCTCGGCACCCGGACCTTCCAGGCCCTCGCGGTCCCGGCCGAGGGAGCGCGGCGTGAGGAACTGTTCGCGCACGCCGTGGGAGCGGCGCCCGGATACGGCGACTACCAGGCCCGGACGGCCCGGCTCCTGCCGGTCGTGGTGCTGGAGCGCGCCGAGCCCGACGGCTGGGAGGGCCCGCGCGAGGTCAACTCCCTTGCCGACAAAGTCATGGAGGTCCACACCTGGCTGCGGGGTCAGCTGCGTCAGGTGAAGGCGGAGGCCGACGCGCACTTCCGTGCACGCGCGGCCCACCGGGGCCCCGGCGAACCACCGCCCCCGAGCCTGGGACTCCAGATCCGGCAGCGCTGTCTGGCCTTCTGCCAGGCGCTGCAGTTCCATCACACCAGCGAGGACGCGCACCTGTTCCCCGGGATCGCCCGCCACCACCCGCACTTGTCCGACACCTTCGCCCGGCTCACCGACGAACACCGTACGATCGCGCGCATCCAGGGCGAGTTGGCGGCGCTGCTGGCGGACATCGGCATCAAGGATTCCGAGCGCTTCCATGCGGAGCTGGACAGGATGTCCAGGGAGCTGAACGCACATCTGGATCACGAGGAGGAGCAGATCGTCCCCTTGTTGGCGGAGGTCCCATGGCCTCCGGGCCCTCCAGTTCCTCCGGGGGCTCCGGCCCCTGAGGCTTCCTGAACCGAACCGAACCGAACCGAACCGAACCGAACCAGAACCAAAACCAGAACCGAACGTGAACCCGAATCTGAATGGCTGAAAGGTTGTGCCGTGCGAGTGAGAGTCAAGGACTTCGATCACCTGGTGCTCAATGTGCGGGATGTCGAGCGCTCCCTGGAGTTCTACTGCGGCCCGCTCGGCCTGGAGCCGATCAGGGTCGACGAGTGGCGGGCCGGTGAGTTCCCGTTCCCGTCGGTGCGGGTCAGCCCGAGCATGATCATCGATTTGCTGGGCCGTCCGCGCTCCGAGTCGAACGTCGATCACATCTGCCTGGTCGTCGAACCGCTGGACTGGCAGCAGGTCATCGACTCCGGCACCTTCACCGTGCTGGAGGGCCCGGTCAGCCGTTCCGGCGCCCGGGGTGAGGCGCAGTCGGTGTACGTCCGGGACCCGGACGGCAACACCGTGGAGCTGCGCTGGTATCCCCAGAACGTGGTGGAGGACTGAACCGACGCTATTGCACACAGAACTCGTTGCCCTCGGGATCGGCGAGAACCGTCCATGTGCCCCCGGGCTGCTCGACCTCGTGGAGCACCGTCGCGCCCAGTGCCTCCAGCCGTTTCACCTCGGCCTCGCGCCGCCCCGGGCCCGCGTGCACATCCAGGTGGAGGCGGTTCTTCACGGTCTTGGCCTCCGGTACGCGCTGGAACAGCAGCCGCCGCCCGAGGCCCGTTCCGCTCTCCTCCTCGTACGGATCGTCCGGGTGCCGCACCGCCACGAGGTCGCGCCAGGCCCGGCGGCCGTCGACCAGGACGGTTGCCTCTTCCGGCGCTGCCCCGAGGCCGAGCACTCGCTCGATCAGTGTGCTGTTGTCCTCGACCAGGTAGCCGAGAGCCTCGGCCCAGAAGGCGGCCTGGGCGTGCGGGTCGGACGCGTCGATGACGATCTTCCAGTGCAGAGTCATGGAAACCGTTTATAGTGGTTACATGACCGAGTCGGCAATGGGCACGCCGGGACTGATCCTCCGTACCCGGGAAGGCCGCCCGTATCGCTTCGATCCCGGCGCTCTGTGCCTGGAGTTGCTGCCCACCGGCGGGTATGCGCCGGACGCGGCGGACGAGGTGGTGCGTACCCGGTACGCGGCGTACGAGGTGCTGCACACCCCCGCCGACCTGGTGCGATGGGCGGGCGAGAGCCGGCTGCCGGACGGCCTGTCCCTCTCGGTGAGTACGGCGGAGCTGCGCCGCGCGCACGAGTTGCGCGGCGCCCTCTGGAGTCTGACCGCCGCCCGCGCGCACGGCCGCCCGCTCCCGTCGGCCGACCTCGCTACGGTGAACGCCGTGGCGGCCGAGCCCCCGCTCGTTCCTCGCATCGACGCCGGCTCCGGCGGCCTCGCGTGGGCCCCGGCCGCCACCGGAACGGCCCTTCTGTCGACCGTCGCCCGTGACGCGGTCAAGCTGTTCACCGGCCCTCATGCCGACCGCTTCCGCGAATGCGGCTCCGACAACTGCAAGTTGCTCTTCGTCGACACCTCACGGCCGGGTCGGCGGCGCTGGTGCGCGATGGAGCATTGCGGAAACCTCCACAAGGTCCGGGCCCACCGCGCCCGGCACGCCCCGAACGGCTGAGGGCCGCGATCGCGCCGCCCGCAGGGGGGCGGTCACGAGGCGGTGACCCAAGGGCCGAGGGTGTGCTGCCGGGCGTACGCCTCGATGGCGTGGACGCGGTGCGGGGAATCGGGGCCGGACGGGAGGACCCGGTCCGTGCCGGTGTCCCCGTGGGCGGTGGGCGAGGTTCCGAAGACGAGGAACGACAGCGTGGACAGGGCCGCGACGGCGGTGCGCAGGAGCATGCGGGAGCTTCCGGACATCAGCATGAGTCGGTTCATAAGGTGTCAGGAAAATATAAAAATGTGATGATTTCGGAGCGTACCCGGCGCGACGCGCTCAGAGCCGCCTGAATGCCGTACCGCTCACGTGGTCCAGATGGTCCAGGCGGTCCAGATAGGCCCCGACGGCCCGGTGGTCCCTCGCCGGCGCGATCAGGCCCACGTGATTGTCCGGGCGGATCAGGACGAGCGTGTCGGTACCGGGCTCGATGCCGTACGCCGTCCGGGCGTGGCCCGCTTCGTCGGTCAGCCGGGCCGGGCCGTCCCCGTCCGCCCCGGCGGGGCCGCCGCCCACCGCGTAGGCCCGCACCTCGTCGCCGTACGCCGCTTCCGCCGCCCGTAGGGCCTCCGCAGTGCCCGGACCGAAGCCCAGCAGGGTGAAGTGCGGGCCGGCGAACGCCTCGAAGAGACGGGCGGGTGCGCCCGTTCCGGCGTCGAGACAGGGGGCGTCCGGGGCGCGGTCGCCCGCTCGCAGGCGGGTGGTGGAGCCCGTGAGGGAGAGCGAGCTCCAGCGGTAGCCGAGGCTCAGCCCCATGGTCTCGCCGGTGACCGCCGAGTCCAGGCCGCCGCCCGGCCGCTGAATCGCGTCGAGCGTGACCCGCAGCCGCTCGGAGGTGATGCCGAGCGTCCAGGAGGCCACGGGCAGCCGCTCCTCCTCGTACGTGTCCAGCAGCCCGGGATCCGCCCGGCCGGTCACGACCCGGGCCAGCTTCCAGCCCAGGTTGTACGCGTCCTGGATCCCGGTGTTCATGCCCAGCCCGCCCGCGACGGAGTGCACGTGCGCGGCGTCCCCGGCCAGCAGCACGCGGCCCACCCGGTAGCGGTCGGCCAGGCGCTCGTTGACCCGGTACGTGGACAGCAGGGCGGCCCGCGACAGGCGGGTGCCCGGCAGCCCGGTGTGCTTGGCGAAGAGCCGCTGGAAGCTCTCCAACGAGGGTGGCACGCAGGCTCCCGTCCCGTCCCGCTCGGGACTCGCCTGGAACCACCAGCCCGCCCCCGTACCCGGGATCGGGCACAGCAGCACGGCGCCGTCCTCGTCGAACCACTGGTGCCAGTAGCCGCGGTCGAGGCCGTCCGCCTCCACGTCCCCGCAGACCATCGACTGCTCCTCGGTCGTCGTCCCCTCGAAGGCGACGCCGAGCAGCTTGCGTACCGGGCTGTGCCCGCCGTCGCAGCCCACCACGTACCGCGCCCCGATGCTCCGGCCGTCGGTGAGCGCGACCGTCACCGATTCGGGGCCGGCCGTCAACCCGCCCGCCTCGGAAGCGAGTTCGACGCGTACGCCGTACTCCGCCAGGCGATCCCGCAGGATCTCCTCCAGCTGCCACTGGGCGATCATCCACGGCCGGTCGTACGGGGCGTCGGGTGTCGGGGAGGACGCCTCGAACAGGTCGGCGTCGGCGATCGGCAGCCTGTTCCGGTACTTGCGCATGAGCGGCGGTGTCGAGCCCGCCGCCAGCACCCGGTCCACGACGCCGAGGTCCTCCAGGACCTCCAGGGAGCGGGGGTTGGGGCCCTTGGCCCTCGAACTGCGCGGAAAGTCCGGGGACTTGTCGATGATCCGCACGTCGATCGAGCGCCGGGCCAGCTCGCAGGCCAGGGTCAGGCCGGTCGGGCCCGAGCCGACGATCAGTACCTGGGTGATGGGCGCCGGGGCGGATGCGGGCATGGAGGGCTCCTCGGTCGTGGTTCCGTGGAGGTCCAGGAAAACGCAACCGAGTCACAAAAGCAACTCGGTAGCTAAAATTGCGTGTCTGTGGCCTCGCGGGCGTCGTACGTGGCGCGTGCCCTCGCGATCTCGTTCCGGTGCTCCTCGGTCCAGGTGACGAGCGCCCGGATCGTGGCGTGCAGCGTGCCGCCGAGCGGCGTCAGCTCGTACTCCACACGCGGCGGCACCACCGCGTGGACCGTCCGCTCGACCAGTCCGTCGCGTTCCAGCTGGCGCAGGGTGACCGTCAGCATCCGCTGGCTGATGCCGTCGATCTCGCGGCGCAGCTGGGTGAAGCGGAGCCTGCGCCGGTCCAGCAGGGCGATGACGAGCAGCGACCACTTGTCGCCGACGCGGTCGAGGATCTGCCGCACCTCGCAGCCCTCGCGGGTGTCCCACTGGAACGGATCGGGATCGCCGATCAGCTCGCCCGCACTCCCGGTGCCCTTGAGGTGACTCGGTGACTTCGAAGTGCCTTCTTCCATGGCAACCGATGCTGGCGCACGATGCCATTGGTTACAAGAGGGAACCGACCTTCTTCCGAGTAACCGATCCATTCACGTACCCGAAGGGGACAGCTGTGTCTGCCGCGCCCGAATCGCCTGCCCGGAGCCGACCGCCCGTGATGACCGCCCGTGCCCGTGTCCTGCTCCTCGTCCTGTGCGGCACGATCTTCCTGGAGGGCATCGACGTCGCCATGCTCGCCGTGGCCGTCCCCTCGATCAGGGCCGATCTCGGTCTGTCGACCGGCAGTGCGGCGTGGGTGATGAGCGCCTATGTGCTCGGATACGCCGGTTTCACCCTGCTCGGCGGACGCGCCGCCGACCTGCTGGGCAGACGGCGGATGTTCCTGGTCTGGCTCACCGTCTTCCTGCTCTTCTCCGGCCTCGGCGGCTTCGCGGAGCACGGCTGGATGCTGCTCGTCGCCCGCTTCGTCACCGGGGTGGCCGCCGCGTTCATGACCCCGGCCGCGATGTCGCTCATCACCACCTCCTACGAGGAGGGGCCGCAGCGCAACAAGGCGCTGCTGGTCTTCGCCGGCACCGCCGCCGGCGGCTTCTCGCTCGGCCTCGTCATCGGCGGGCTGCTCACTCAGCTCGGCTGGCGATGGGTGTTCTTCGCGCCCGTGCTGCTGGCCGGCGCCATCCTGCTCGCCGCGCTCCGGATCCTCCCGGCCGAGGCGCGTCCGGCGCGTACCGGCGGCTTCGACCTGGCGGGGGCCGCCGCGGCGGCCGGGGCGATGCTGCTGCTCGCGTACGGGATCGTGCGCCTGGAGCACGGGGCGGCGGGCTGGGGATGGTCGGCGGGGGCGTTCGCCGCGGGGCTGCTCCTGATCGCGGCCTTCGTCCTGATCGAGCGGCGCTCCGCGGCGCCGCTGGTCGAACTCGCCCTGCTGCGCCGGGCCTCGATGATCCGCGCCGACCTCGGCGCCCTGCTGTTCGTGGGCTCGTTCTTCGGCTTCCAGTTCGTGGTGACGCTCTACCTCCAGGAACTGCGCGGCTGGTCCTCGCTGCAGACCGCACTCGCCCTGGTGGCGATGGGCGCCGACGCGGTCATCGCGCCGACCCTCACGCCACGCCTGGTGAACCGCTTCGGTAATGCCCGGGTCGCCCTCGGCGGCTTCGTCCTCGCCGTCCTCTCGTACGCGCTGTTCCTGCCGGTCGGGGCGGACTGGTCGTACGCGGCGATGTTCCCGACGCTGATCCTCATCGGGACCGCCTTCGCCCTGGCCTACGGTCCGCTGACCATCGCGGCGACCGACGGCGTACCGGACCGGGAGCAGGGCCTGGCGGGCGGGCTCCTGCACACCTCGACGCAGTTCGGTTCGGCCGTCGGTATCTCGGCGGTGACGGCCGTGTACGGGATCGCGTCGGCGGGCACGGACGGCTCGCCCGGAGCCGTTCTGGCGGCCTACCGGGCGGCGCTCGTCGTCCCGGTGGTGATGGTGGCGGTGGGGGCGCTGGTCATCGCGCTGGGGTTGTGGAAGGCGAGGACGAAGCGGCGTCCCCGGCCGACGGCGCCGGTTGTGCGGCCAGAGCCAGCGCCTGTGCCCTCGTCCGCCGCACCGTCCGGAACGCGTCCCAGGTCAGCAGGGTGAGCGCCAGCCACACCAGGGCGAACCCGGCCCACCGCTCCGGCGGCATCTCCTCGTGGAAGTACAGGATGCCGAGGACGAACTGGAAGACCGGTGCCAGATACTGCAGCAGGCCCAGCGTGGAGAGCGGCACACGGATCGCCGCCGCCCCGAACAGGACGAGCGGCGTGGCCGTGACGACCCCCGTCGCGGCCAGCAGCGACGCGTGACCGAGGCCCTCGGAGCCGAACGTCGAGTCGCCCCGGGCGCCCAGCCACAGCAGATAGCCGAGCGCCGGCACGAACAGCACGGCGGTCTCGGCGGTGAGCGACTCCAGGCCGCCCATGTTGACCTTCTTCTTCACCAGGCCGTACGTCGCGAAGGAGAACGCCAGGATCAGCGAGATCCACGGCGGCTGTCCGTAACCGATGGCCAGCACGAGCACCGCCGCGACGCCGGTGCCGACCGCCACCCACTGCGCGGGGCGCAGCCGTTCACCGAGGAGCAGGACACCCATGGCGATGGTGACCAGCGGATTGATGAAGTAGCCGAGCGAGGCCTCGACGACATGGCCGTTGTTCACGGACCAGATGTAGAGGCCCCAGTTGACCGTGATCACAGCCGCGGCGACCGCTATCAGGCCGAGCTTCCTCGGCTGACGTATCAGCTCACCGATCCATGACCAGCGGCGCAGTACGAGCAGCGCGATGCCCACGACCGCGAGGGACCAGACCATGCGGTGGGCGAGGATCTCGATCGCGCCGGCGGGCTTCAGCAGCGGCCAGAACAGGGGGACGAGACCCCACAGGCCGTAGGCGCCGATGCCGGACAGCAGTCCGGCCCGCTGTTCATTTGTCCCCTTCACGGACCCTCCCGGCATGTCTGTGTCAACTGCTCCGCCGACTGCACGACGGTATCGCCGAAGGGGCCCCATGTCATAGCCGTATCGCCATACGGTCGTGACATGGGGTCCCTGAGGTGTGGGGGAAGGGGAGCGGCGGTCGGGCGGAGTTACGGCCTGGTGCGCGACAGGGAGTGGATCAGGCGGTTACGCCGAGGCCACCGCGGCTGCCACCGTCTCGGCCAGCGGCGTCGTCGGGCGGCCGATCAACCGGGCCAGGTCGCCGCTCGTCCCGGCGAGCAGCCCGCGCTCGATCGCCGCGTCCACGTCGACCAGGATCGCCGCGAAGCCCTCGGGCAGACCGGCGCCGACCAGGATCTCCTGGTGCACGGCGGCCGGCACGTTCTGGTGCACGATCTCCTTGCCGGTGGCCCGCGCGATCTCGGCGGCGTACTCCGCGAACGACCAGGCGACATCGCCGCTCAGTTCGTAGACCGCGCCCAGGTGGCCCTCGCCGGTCAGCACTGCGGCCGCGGCGGCGGCGTAGTCGGCACGGGTGGCGGAGGCGACCCGGCCGTCGCCGGCGTTGGCGACGACGGCGCCGTGCGCCAGGACGGGGGCGAGGTTGGCGGTGTAGTTCTCGGTGTACCAGCCGTTGCGGAGGAAGGTGTGCGGCAGTCCGGAGTCCAGGATCAGCTGCTCGGTGACCTTGTGCTCGGCGGCCAGCTGGAAGTCGGCGTCGGGGCCGCCCAGTACGCCGGTGTACGCGAGCTGGGCGACGCCCGCCGCCTTGGCCGCGTCGATGACGGCGGTGTGCTGCGGCACACGCCTGCCGACCTCGCTGCCGGAGATGAGCAGGACGCGGTCACCGGCCCGGAAGACGTCCTTGAGGGACTCCGGACGGTCGTAGTCGGCGACGCGGAGCTCGACGCCGCGGGCGGCGAGCGGGGCGGCCTTCTCCTCGTCGCGGACGACGGCGGCGACCTCGTTCGCGGGCACGGTGGTGAGCAGCTGGTCGACGACGAGGCGGCCGAGCTCTCCGGTGGCTCCGGTGACAACGATGCTCATGGGGGGTTTCTCCTCTTGGGTGGCACTGGCCCTTGTTCGGTTCGGTGTCACTCACTCTACGGAGAGCACTAACCAATCGAAAGTACCCACTTTGAAGTAAGGTACTGGTATGAGCGTGAGTGACCTGAACCCGAAGCCCGATGTGAACCGGCAGATGTGCCCCTCCCGGCTGGTGCTCGAACACGTCACCAGCCGCTGGGGCGTGCTGGTCCTCGCCGCCCTTCTGGAACGCTCGTACCGCTTCAGCGAGCTGCGCCGCGAAGTCGGCGGCGTCAGCGAGAAGATGCTGGCCCAGACCCTCCAGACGCTGGAGCGCGACGGCTTCGTGCACCGGGACGCGAAACCGGTGATCCCGCCGCGGGTGGACTACTCGCTCACCGGGCTGGGCCGGGAGGCCGCCGAGCAGGTGTGGGCGCTGGCACGCTGGACGGAGCGCCGCCTGGACGCCGTGCAGGCGGCGCGCGGGACCTATGACCGGCAGAAGGCGCGCGAGGCGCGGGACGCCCGGGGACTCCAGGATCAGTCCGGCTGAGGCGAGCGCCCCTCCTCCAGCGCCCGCAGCGCCCGCGAGACGTCGAACGGCAGGATCGTCACCGCCACATGCGGCAGCTGCGCCAGCGTCTTCGCCATCTGCTCGCCCGTGCCCCGGTGCAACAGCTTCCCGAGCACATTGCTGTACGTCCGCCGGGGCACCAGCACCGTCAGCCAGGTGTTCCCGTCCTCCGTGGTGCGGGAGGCCAGCTCCTTCATCGCGTGGCGCAGCCGCCGGTCCGGGCACTGCACCAGCTCCAGCGAGACGGATGTGGCGTCCGTCGCCTCCCAGCGGGCGGCCAGCCGTCTGCCGTACGCCTCGTCGATCGCGAAATGCACCGCCCGGATCTCGTCCGGGCGCAGTTCATGGGCGTACCGCAGGGCCTTCAGCGTCGCCAGGTCGAGCGTCTCGACGAGGACGAAGACCAGATGGCGGCGGTAGCGCGCGCGGTCGGCGCCCGGAGCGTGGATGCTCTGCAGCGCGACGGCCTCGTGCCGGTACTCGCGGTTGATCCGCGTCAGTGCCCAGACCCCGAGCGGGAAGACCACCACGACCAGCCAGGCGCCCTCGGTGAACTTGGTGACCGCGAAGATCAGTACGACGGTGGCCGAGCTGGCCGCGGCGAGCCCGTTGACCGCGATCTTCAGCCGGCGGTACGGCTCCCGGCGCCTGAGGTGGTACGCGGTGAGGCCGGCCCCGGCCATGGTGAAGGCGGTGAACACGCCGATCGCGTACAGCGCCACCAGCCGGTCCACGCTGGCGCCGGTCACCAGCAGCAGCGCCAGCGAGACGACGGTCAGCGCGATGATGCCGTTGGAGAACGCCAGCCGGTGCCCGCGCCGGGTCAGCATCCTCGGCAGGAACCGGTCCGCGGCGACGAAGCTGGCGAGGTACGGGAAGCCGGTGAACGGGGTGTTGGCGCCGGTGTACAGGACCAGCGCGGTCGCCAGCTGTACGAAGACCAGTCCGACCGTCCCGAGCGGGCCGCCGCCGAACGCGAGATGGGCCTCCTGCGCGATGACGGTCGGAGTGCCGTCGGTGTACGGGACGGCATGGGTGAAGTGCGCCAGCGTGGAGACACCGAGGACGAGAATGCCCAGGACCACGCTCATGGCGATGAGGGTGCGGCGGGCGTTGCGGCCCTGGGGTTCACGGAACGTGGAGATGCCGTTGGAGATCGCTTCGAGCCCGGTGAGGGACGAGCCGCCGTTGGCGAACGAGCGCAGCACGATGAAGAGCGAGGCGCCGTACAGCCAGCCGTTGCCCGGGGTGCCGAGCGGCACGACCCCGTCGGCATGCAGATCGGCGTGCGGCAGCTCACCGGTGAGCCCGCGCAGCGCGGCGACCAGCAGGATGAGGCCGACGGCGGTCATGAAGAGATAGGCGGGCAGCGCGAAGGCCCGGCCCGCCTCGCGGACCCCGCGCAGATTCCCGTACGCGAGCAGCACGATGACGGCGAAGGAGACCGGCAGCTGGAGATGGTCCAGGCCGGTGAAGTCGTTGCCGATCAGATGGGCGAGCGAGATCAGGGCGTTGGTGCCGGCCGAGACCTGGACGGCGACGGTGACGATGTAGTCGACCAGCAGCGCCACGGCGGCGATCTGTGCGACGTTGGGCCCGAAGTTCTCCCGGGCGACGACGTACGAACCGCCCGCCCGGGTGTAGATCATCACGACATCGCTGTAGCAGAGGGTCAGCAGCAGCAGGACGAGCAGGATCGCGCCGGTCACCGGCATGAGCAGGGTGAAGGCGGCGGCACCGACGACGGGCACGAGGACCCGGAGCATCTCCTCGGAGCCGTACGCGGACGAACTGATGCAGTCGGAGGCGAGCACCCCGAGCGCCGTCCGGTTGTCGAGCTTCTCCTCGCTGATGCGCTCGGTGGTGAGCGCTCTGCCGAGCAGACGCCGCTTGATGCGGTACGCGGGGCGGTCCAGGGCCATGGCCACATGGTGCGCGGTGGCCGGTCGCACCCCTGGTCGCAAACGCCGGACGGGCCGAAATTCAGCCCGTCCGGCGAGGCGGCGTACCCCTGCGGGTGTCGACGAGGGCCTTCTGCTCGGATCAGGCCGGATCCGAGCGAAAGGTCCTGAGGGCTGTCCCGTAATCCCCGGCGGGCGCGCGACGACAGCTACGGCACCTCGCCGCGTTGCCGGAACATCCGCATACATCCAGTATGCGGACGTCCCTCCGCCTTGCGATGCACCGCATCTGACGCCGCGCGCTGATCCACCACGGATCACGGGACAGCCCTCAGCCGACGACCGTCCAGTTGTCGTTGCCCGCGAGCAGTGCGGCCAGGTCGCCCTTGCCGTCCCTCTCGACGGCGGTGTCGAGCTGTTCGGCCATCTGTGTGTCGTAGACCGGCCGGTCGACGCTGCGCAGTACCCCGATGGGGGTCTGGTGCAGGGTGTCGGCATCGGCGAGCCGGGACAGCGCGAAGGCCGTGGTGGGGCTGGCCGCATGGGCGTCGTGGACGAGGACCTGGGACCGGTTCTCCTCCGTGACCGTGACGACCTTGAGGTCGCCGGTGGCCGGGTCGCGGACCACACCCTTGGTGTCGTCCGTGCCGAAGAGGATCGGCCGGCCGTGCTCCAGCCGGATGACGGCGTTCTGTGCCTGGTCCTTGTCCTTGAGGATCTCGAAGGCGCCGTCGTTGAAGATGTTGCAGTTCTGGTAGATCTCCACCAGCGCCGTGCCTGGGTGGTCGGCCGCCGCGCGCAGCACGCTCGTCAGGTGCTTGCGGTCGGAGTCGATGGTGCGGGCGACGAAGGACGCCTCCGCTCCGATGGCCAGGGACACCGGGTTGAAGGGGGCGTCGAGCGAGCCCATCGGCGTCGACTTGGTGATCTTGCCGATTTCGGAGGTGGGGGAGTACTGGCCCTTGGTGAGTCCGTAGATCCGGTTGTTGAAGAGCAGGATCTTGAGGTTCACGTTGCGCCGCAGCGCGTGGATGAGGTGGTTGCCGCCGATGGAGAGCGCGTCGCCGTCGCCCGTGACGACCCAGACGGACAGGTCGCGGCGGGAGGAGGCGAGGCCGGTGGCGATGGCCGGGGCGCGGCCATGGATCGAGTGCATCCCGTAGGTGTTCATGTAGTACGGGAAGCGGGAACTGCAGCCGATGCCGGAGACGAAGACGATGTTCTCCTTCGCCAGTCCGAGTTCGGGCATGAAGCCCTGTACGGCGGCGAGGACCGCGTAGTCACCGCAGCCGGGGCACCAGCGCACCTCCTGGTCGGACTTGAAGTCCTTCATGGACTGTTTGGCCTCGGCCTTGGGCACCAGTTGGAGAAGTTCGTTGGTGTCAGGCATCGATGGCCTCCTTGAGAGCCGTCGCGAGCTGTTCGGCCTTGAACGGCATACCGTTGACCTGGTTGTAACTGTGCGCGTCGACAAGGTACTTGGCCCGGATGAGCGTGGCGAGCTGGCCCAGGTTCATCTCCGGCACGACCACCTTGTCGTAACGCTTCAGCACCTCGCCGAGATTCGTCGGGAAGGGGTTGAGGTTGCGCAGATGAGCCTGGGCGATGGGGTGCCCTGCGGCACGCAGCCGGCGGACGGCGGCGGTGATGGGGCCGTAGGTGGAGCCCCAGCCCAGCACGAGCGTCCGTGCGTCGGCCGGGTCGTCGACGTCGAGGTCGGGGACCTCGATGCCGTCGATCTTGGCCTGGCGGGTGCGGACCATGAAGTCGTGGTTGGCGGGGTCGTAGGAGATGTTGCCGCTGCCGTCCTGCTTCTCGATGCCGCCGATGCGGTGTTCGAGGCCGGGGGTGCCGGGGATCGCCCACGGGCGGGCCAGGGTCTGCGGGTCGCGCTTGTACGGCCAGAACACCTCGGTGCCGTCGGCCAGTTCGTGGTTCGGGCCGGTGGCGAACCGGACGCGCAGATCGGGTAGTTCGTCGATCTCGGGGATCTTCCACGGCTCGGAGCCGTTGGCGAGGTAGCCGTCGGAGAGCAGGAAGACCGGGGTGCGGTAGGTCAACGCGATCCGGGCGGCGTCGAGGGCGGCGTCGAAGCAGTCCGCCGGGGTCCTCGGGGCGACGATCGGGACCGGGGCCTCGCCGTTGCGCCCGTACATCGCCTGGAGCAGGTCGGCCTGCTCGGTCTTGGTGGGCAGGCCGGTGGACGGGCCGCCGCGCTGGATGTCGATGACGATCAGCGGCAGTTCGAGGGAGACGGCGAGCCCGATGGTCTCCGACTTCAGGGCCACCCCCGGCCCGGAGGTCGTCGTCACCGCGAGGGACCCGCCGAACGCGGCGCCCAGCGCGGCACCGATGCCGGCGATCTCGTCCTCGGCCTGGAAGGTCCGTACACCGAAGTTCTTGTGCTTGCTGAGCTCGTGCAGGATGTCGGAGGCCGGGGTGATCGGGTACGAGCCCAGGTAGAGCGGCAGATCCGCCTGCCGGCCCGCGGCGATCAGGCCGTAGGACAGCGCCAGGTTCCCGGAGATGTTGCGGTACGTGCCGGTCGGGAAGGCCTGGGAGGCGGGCGCCACCTCGTAGCTGACCGCGAAGTCCTCCGTCGTCTCCCCGAAGTTCCACCCGGCCCGGAACGCGGTCACGTTCGCCTCGGCGATCTGCGGCTTCTTGGCGAACTTGGCGCGAAGAAACGCCTCGGTTCCCTCGGTCGGCCGGTGGTACATCCAGGAGAGCAGCCCGAGCGCGAACATGTTCTTCGAGCGCTCGGCCTCCTTGCGGGAGAGCCCGAACTCCTTCAGCGCCTCGATCGTCAGCGTGGTCAGCGGGACGGGGTGGACGTTGTAGGCGTCCAGTGAGCCGTCCTCCAGGGGGCTGGTCTCATAGCCGACCTTCGCCATCGGGCGTTTGGTGAATTCATCGGTGTTGACGATGATTTCGGCGCCGCGCGGCACATCGCCGAGGTTTGCCCTGAGGGCGGCAGGATTCATCGCGACCAGGACGTTCGGGGCGTCGCCCGGCGTCAGGATGTCATGATCGGCGAAATGCAGCTGGAACGAGGAAACCCCCGGCAGGGTGCCTGCGGGGGCGCGGATCTCGGCGGGGAAGTTCGGCAGCGTGGAAAGATCGTTCCCGAAGGAAGCGGTCTCCGAGGTGAACCGGTCACCCGTGAGCTGCATACCGTCTCCGGAGTCACCCGCGAAGCGGATGATCACCCGGTCCAGACGGCGGATCTCCTTCTCGCCGGCGCCCGCGTGACCGGGGCGGGGGGCACGCTGTCCCCCGACGAGCGCCTCGCTGGCCTCATCGGCCTGTTCGGCTGGGCTACTGACCTGGCTGGTCACTGAACTGGACCTCCCTCGGGGCGGCTGCTCGGGACCGGCCGGCCCGCCGGCGGTCCCAAGGCCCACCCTACGTCGGTAAGGGTCGCCTTCCCTGGACCGACCATATGGTGGACGTTGTTTTGAGACGCGATTTGATAGCGATTTGTCATGTTTTGCAAGCCCCCCAGCCGTTCGACGAAGACGCTGTGCACTCATTCTTTGGTTCTAGGACCCCGGGGCGCTCTGCGCTGGCCGGGATCCCGGCCACCGCGGTGGCCGACGCCGGCCCCCGCGGTGACCTCGGTGATGCGCGCGACGCCCATCAGATATCTGACAGGGTGTCAGCTCCTCAGGAGTTCAGGTAGGTCAATACCGCCAGCACCCGGCGGTGATCCCCGTCACTGGGCGACAGGCCCAGCTTCAGGAAGATATTGCTGACGTGCTTCTCCACGGCGCCGTCGCTCACCACGAGCTGCCTGGCCACCGCGGAGTTCGTCCGCCCCTCCGCCATCAGGCCGAGGACCTCGCGCTCACGCGGCGTCAGCCCGGCCAGGACGTCCTGCTTACGGCTCCGGCCCAGCAGCTGCGCCACCACCTCCGGGTCCAGCGCCGTGCCGCCCTGCGCCACCCGGACCACCGCGTCCACGAACTCCCGGACCTCGGCGACCCGGTCCTTCAGCAGATACCCCACACCCCGGCTGGACCCGGCCAGCAACTCGGTCGCGTACTGCTCCTCGACGTACTGCGAAAGGACCAGTACCCCGATCCCGGGATAGTCCTTGCGCAGCCGTACGGCCGCCCGCACGCCCTCGTCGGTGTGGGTCGGCGGCATCCGCACGTCGGCGACCACCACATCGGGCAGCGCGTCCTGTCCGGCGAGGTCGTGCACCGTCTTGATCAGCGCCTCGGCGTCCCCCACCCCGGCGACGACGTCATGCCCGAGATCGGTCAGCAGCCGGGTGAGCCCCTCTCGGAGCAGTACCGAATCCTCGGCGATCACTACCCGCACTCTGTCCTCCACCATGACGCTGTTTCCCCCATTGTTCGCTGGTTGTGCCCTTACGGCTTCCAGCATCCCAGTATCGGCAGCGCGGTGTCCCCGGCCGCCGTACCGGCTCGGAATCGAGCCGACGCGGCGGCCGGGGACGAGGAGCAGTGAAAGCCGCTGCGACCTGGGGTTTTCTCGTCACGGCGCCATGGGGGTGTGCTCAGCCGCGCCACGGCAACTCGGCCGTGATCCGCGTCGGACCGCCCTGCGGCGAGTCCACGACGAGGACGCCGTCCACCGCTTCCAGCCGTTCGGCCAGCCCGGCCAGTCCGCTCCCCGACGACATGTCGGCGCCGCCGCGCCCGTTGTCGACGACCTGGACCAGCAGCCGGTCCGCGGTCCGCCACACATCGACCGACGCATGGGTCGCGCGGGCGTGTTTGCTCACGTTCTGCAGCAGTTCGGAGACCGTGAAGTACGCGATGCCCTCGATGGCCTGGGCGGGCCGGGACGCCAGATCCACCTCGACCGTCACGGGGACGGTGCAGCGGGAGGCGATGGCGGAGAGTGCGGCGTCGAGTCCGCGGTCGGTGAGGACGGCGGGGTGGATGCCGCGGGCGAGGTCGCGGAGTTCCTGGAGGGCGACCTTGACCTCGCCGTGGGCCTCGTCGACCATGCGGGCGGCGGCCTCGGGGTCGTCGGTCAGCTTCTCCTTCGCCAGGCCGAGGTCCATGGCGAGGGCGACGAGGCGGGCCTGTGCGCCGTCGTGCAGGTCGCGCTCGATGCGGCGCAGGTCGGCGGCGGCCGTGTCGACGACCACCCCGCGGTCCGACTCCAGCTCCGAGACGCGCGTCGCCAGCCGGGACGGCCCGAGCAGCCCGGCCACCATCAGCCGGTCCACGTTCGTCAGGCCGCGGATGATCCACGGGGTGACGAGGACGACCACCAGACCGCACACGCTGGTCGCGGCCAGATCGAAGGAGGAGTCCAGGTAGACCTGGTGGGTCTTGTCGCCGTACAGCTGAATACCGCCGGTCCCCACGTACGACGGGAAGACCCAGTGCCACAGCGGGTAGGTGAAGGTGGCCCACCCGCACGTCCAGAGCGTCAGCGAGACGACGAAGGCGAAGACCGCCCACGGGAAGTGCAGCAGCGCGTAGAGCAGATGCCGCCAGGAGACCCCGCTCTTGAGGACCGCGCCCACCCAGGGCATCAGGCCGCCGGTCTTGCCGCGCGCCGGTGCCGGGTCCGCCACGTCCAGCTTCAGCAGCCCGCGCGCTCGTGCCCGCTCCAGTGCGCCGAACCCTCGGCACATGACCAGCGTGCCGGCCAGGATCGGGATGCCGAGAAAGGTGATCAGCATGCCGGCGCTCAGGCACGTCAGGGCGACCGAGAGGCTGAACAGCACCGTGCTGATCGGCAGGCTCAGCAGGAGATAGCCGAACTCGCGCCAGGTCCTGCCCTCGAAGGGCGCGCGCAGCGCGGCCGGGAAGAAGTGCTTCTCCGGGGGATGACCCCCGAGACCGGCTCCGGACCGCTGGTGGTCCCGAGTGTCAGGTCCATATGCCGTGGCCATGGGTGCTGTCCGTTTCTTCTCGGCGGTCTGGGATGCGGTCGAGGGTTCGTGCTCCGGGTTCCCCGGGGTTCCGGGATCCGGGATTCCGGGGGCCCGGGTTGCGGGGCGGTGGCCGGTGCCCCGGTGGTTCCGGGGCTCCGGCCGCTCCATCAAGGGTGCTGGGCCTCGGGCCGGCGCACCATGAGGGCGGTATCCGTCTTCGACCGGGGGTTTCCCCCACCTGGCGAGGGCGGCCGGGGAGTGTCCGCCCCGGAGAGCATGCCGGATCGGGCGGGATCGTGCCGGGCCGGGGCGGGCTGGATCCCGCCGGGCCGGACGGGATGGGGCGGCCCCGGGCCGGCCGGGATCGGGTGGGTCCGGGCCGGCCGGGCCCAACCGGCTCTACGGGCGCCTGGCCGCCCGGGGGCGGTTCGGCTCCTTCTCCCCGTCCCGGTCCCGCCAGGGCAGTTCCGCGGTGACCGTCGTGGGCCCACCGACCGGTGAGTCGAGGACGAACAGCCCGTCGACGGCACCCAGCCGTTCGGCCAGCCCGGCCATGCCCGTACCGCCGTCCATCCGGGCTCCGCCCTGCCCGTCGTCGGTGACCTGGACCAGCAGTCGGTCCCCGGCCCGCCACACCTCGACGGACGCCGAACGGGCGGCGCTGTGTTTGCTCACGTTCTGCAGCAGCTCGGAGACCGTGAAGTACGCGATGCCCTCGATGGCTTCGGCGGGCCGGGACGCCAGATCCACCCCCACCGTCACGGGGACGGTGCAGCGGGAGGCGATGGCGGAGAGTGCGGCGTCGAGTCCGCGGTCGGTGAGGACGGCGGGGTGGATGCCGCGGGCGAGGTCGCGGAGTTCCTGGAGGGCGACCTTGACCTCGCCGTGGGCCTCGTCGACCATGCGGGCGGCGGCCTCGGGGTCGTCGGTCAGCTTCTCCTTCGCCAGGCCGAGGTCCATGGCGAGGGCGACGAGGCGGGCCTGTGCGCCGTCGTGCAGGTCGCGCTCGATGCGGCGCAGGTCGGCGGCGGCCGTGTCGACGACCACCCCGCGGTCCGACTCCAGCTCGGCGATCCTGCGCTCCAGCTCGTCGGAGGGCGACAGCAGCCCGCGCGCCATCGCCCGGTCGGCATTGGCGAGGAACCGCGCGATGAAGGGGAGCACCGGCCACAGCAGGAAGAGGCTCACAAGGACCACGACGAATGTGAGTACGCCCCAGGGCAGCCGGATGAAGGAGTACAACACTGCCCGCCAGCCCACCGGGTCCATCAGGCTCGACCACAGCCAGGGGAAGAAGCCCTGCTCGCGGCGGGACAGGACCGTCGGGCTGGGCTCGTCGACCCACACCCCGAGCAGCGCCCGCGCCCGGCCCCGCTCGGCCCGGCCGATCAGCCGCGCTCCCTGCAGCCCGGCGGCGAGCAGAGGGAGACCGATCACCGTGACCGCGAGCCCCATGCCGATGGCGATCATGACAACTGTGTAAACAAACCCGGCCAGGGCCATGGGGAGGTTGGCCAGCAGATGGCCGATCTCCTTCCATGTCCACCGATCGAGGGCGAAGCGGGCGGGCGGTGGCCGGTCGTTGTCGGGCACCAGGGGGCTCATGGTCATACGCACCAGCCTGCCGGGCGGCGCCCGCGCATGCCATGGGGCTCGTGGGTGGCGTGAAGTAGGGATAACCCCACCCGTTGTCCGATGCGGCTGCTTACCCTCCCTTTAACAGGGCCTAGACTCCCGTGCGTACAGATCGTCGAACGGGTTCGAGGGAGCGAGGGACGGACGTGGCGGATCTGCCGGAATCGACCGTTCTCGCGTCGGACTACTTCCACGGCTATTCCGTGGTCGGACTGCTCGCCGTGATCGGTGTGCTGTTCGTCGCGGTGGCCTTCGGGGCAGGCCGACTGCTGCGCCCCGTGGTGCCCACGCCGGAGAAACTCCTGACGTACGAGTGCGGCGTGGACCCGGTGGGTGAAGGATGGGCACATACCCAGGTCCGTTATTACGTCTATGCCTTCCTGTACGTGATCTTCGCCGTCGACTCGATCTTCCTGTTTCCGTGGGCGACCGTATTCGCCGCTCCCGGATACGGGGCGACGACTCTGGTGGAAATGTTCATCTTCCTCGGTTTCCTGGCCGTAGGACTGCTCTACGCATGGAAGAAGGGCGTCCTCGAATGGACGTGACGAGCCCGCCGCCCCCCGAGCACCGCCCCGCAGCGCGATCGGGGACGGAGCCGGTGCCCGGGGCGGGGCCCGAACCGCAGCCCGTTCCGACGTTCCTGCCGGAGCCCAAGCGGCTCGGCGTCCTGTCGCGCCTGGCCCCGGAGCCGATGAAGGTGATCCTGAACTGGGGCCGCCGCTACAGCCTCTGGGTCTTCAACTTCGGGCTCGCCTGCTGCGCCATCGAATTCATCGCCGCCTCCATGGCCCGGCACGACTTCATCCGGCTCGGAGTGATCCCCTTCGCGCCCGGTCCGCGCCAGGCAGACCTCATGATCGTTTCCGGCACGGTGACGGACAAGATGGCCCCGGCCGTGAAGCGGCTGTACGAGCAGATGCCCGAGCCCAAGTACGTCATCTCCTTCGGCGCCTGCTCCAACTGCGGCGGCCCGTACTGGGACTCGTACTCCGTGACGAAGGGCGTCGACCAGATCATCCCGGTCGATGTCTACGTACCCGGCTGCCCGCCCCGGCCCGAGGCGCTCCTCCAGGGCATCCTCAAGCTTCAGGAGAAGATCGCCCGCGAGTCGCTGGGCGAGCGCTACACGCCGGGCGGTGGCCGTCCCTCCACCGCCGCACTGCGCAGCGGCCTGGTGGCCGCCCCGCCGACACCGGGGGAGGACCGCACATGACCGACGCCTCTGCCGGCGACGCCTACGACCGCCTCCCGGATGCCGCGGCCGAGCTCTTCGGCGAGGGAGCGACGGCCGAGTCCGCGTACGACCTGCTGACCGTCGACGTCCCGGCCGCCTCCTGGACCGCCGCCCTCGAAACGGCCCGCGACACGCTGGGCTGCACCTATTTCGACTGGCTGAGCGCGGTCGACGAGCCGGGCACGGGCTTCAGCGTCTGCGTCCACGTCGCCGCCCTGGCCGAGGGCAGGGTCCGTCGGCTCCTGATCCGTACGACCGTCGCGCACGACGCGGCGGTCCTCCCCACCGCCGTCGACATCTACGCGGGCGCCGCCTGGCACGAGCGCGAGACACACGAGATGTTCGGCATCGGCTTCGAGGGCCATCCGCATCTGGTGCCGCTGCTGCTGCCCGAGGGCTTCGAGGGCCATCCGCTGCGCAAGGACTTCGTGCTGGCGGCACGCGTCGCGAAGGCCTGGCCGGGTGCGAAGGAGCCGGGCGAGTCGGAGCACGGCGGCCCGAAGCGGCGCACGATGCTGCCGCCCGGCGTCCCCGATCCGAACGAATGGGGCCCCTTGAAGGGCCAGCTCCCGCCCGCCCCGTCCCGCCCGGCCCGTACCCCGCGCACCGCGGGTGACCGCCCGGTGCGCCGCGCCCGCAGTGTGAGCGAGGGCTCGGCGAGCCAGCAGCCGGAGCGGGCGGCGTCGACGGCCGGGTCCGCGCCTCCCGCAGCCCCGCGCCGTGCCCGGAGCGCGTCGCAGGGCTCGGCGAGCCAGCGGCCCGAGCCGGAGAAGCCGACCACGACCGGACCGGCCACGACCGGACCGGCCACGACCGGACCGGCCGCATCCGGGACGACACCGATGGGATCGACCTCGGACCAGGCGGCCCAGGACCAGGCGGCCCGGAACCAGACAGCTCCGGGCGGGGCAGGTCCGGGCGCGGCGGCCCCGGAGCCCTCGCGGAAGAAGCCGACGCCGAAGTCGGGAAGCGGCGACGCCCCGTGGCACCACGCCCGCCCCGCCTACGACGCCACTTCCGAGCCCGAACCGTCCGCGGCGGACGCGTCCGAGCCCGAACCGTCCTCCACCGACGCCCCCGAACCCGAGCCGTCTTCCACGGGCGCCCCCGAACCCGAGCCGTCCTCCACGGGCGCCCGCGACGAGACGGCCCCCGACCAGCCCACCACCCCGGCCCCGGATCCCACGTCCGAGCCGCATCCCGACCGTCCTTCCGGAGGCGATGGCGCGTGAACGACGTACTCGACGTCGCCCTCCGGCTCGTCATCGTCTTCGCCGTGTTCATGGTCCTCCCGCTCGTCGTCGGGCAGACCGAGCACAAGGTGATGGCCCATATGCAGGGCCGCCTGGGACCCATGTACGCGGGCGGCTTCCACGGCTGGGCCCAGCTCGTCGCGGACGGCGTGAAGTTCGCGCAGAAGGAAGACATCGTCCCGGCCGAGGCCGACCGCCGCGTTTTCCAGCTCGCACCGGCCGTCGCCCTGCTTCCGTACCTCCTCGTGCTCGTCGCCATCCCGATCGGCCCCGGCGAGGGCGCGGTCGGACAGGTCGTCGACGCGGGCATCTTCTTCGTGCTCGCCGTGATGGGCGTCGGAGTGCTGGGCTCACTGATGGCGGGCTGGGCCTCGGCCAACAAATTCTCCCTCCTCGGGGGCCTGCGTACCGCAGCCCAGCTGCTCGCCTACGAACTGCCGATGCTGCTCGCCGCCGCCTCCGTGGCCATGGCGGCCGGCACCGTCTCCCTCCCGGGCATCCTCGACGCCTTCGAGTGGTGGTGGCTGCCCTGGCAGATCGTCGGCGCCCTGGTCTTCTTCGTGGCCGGGCTCGCCGAGCTGCAGCGCCCGCCGTTCGACATGCCGGTCGCCGACTCGGAGATCATCTTCGGCGCGTACACCGAGTACACCGGCCTCCGTTTCGCGCTGTTCCTGCTGGCCGAGTACGCGGGCATCGTCGTCCTGTGCGGACTGACCACCGTCCTCTTCCTCGGCGGCTGGCACGGTCCGTTCGGCGCCGACGGCCTCGGCTGGCTCTGGACGCTCCTCAAGATCGCGGTCCTCGCCTTCGTCGTCATCTGGCTGCGCGTGAGCTATCCCCGGCTCCGCGAGGACCAGCTGCAGAAGCTCGCCTGGACCACCCTCATTCCGCTCGCTCTCGCGCAGATCGCGCTCACCGGCATCGTGAAGGTGGCGATGAACTGATGGCCGAGTCGCTCCCGACCTCCCGGCCCCGCATCCCCGGCTCCGGCCTGGCCAAGGGCCTGGCCGTCACCCTGCGGACGATGACGAGGAAGACGGTCACCGCGCAGTACCCGGACGTCCAGCCCGAGCTCCCGCCCCGCTCCCGCGGCGTCATCGCCCTGTTCGAGGAGAACTGCACGGTCTGCATGCTCTGCGCCCGTGAATGCCCGGACTGGTGCATCTACATCGACTCCCACAAGGAGACGGTGCCCGCCGCCGCCCCGGGCGGCCGCGAGCGCAGCCGCAATGTCCTCGACCGTTTCGCGATCGACTTCTCGCTCTGCATGTACTGCGGTATCTGTATCGAGGTGTGTCCCTTCGACGCACTGTTCTGGTCGCCGGAGTTCGAGTACGCGGAGACGGACATCCTCGAACTCACTCATGAGCGCGACAAGCTCCGCGAGTGGATGTGGACGGTGCCGGAACCGCCCGCGCTCGACCCGGGCGCGGAGGAACCGAAGGAGATCGCCGCCGCCCGCAAGACGGCGGAGAAGCTCGAAGCCCAGCGGATCAAGGAAGTCGAACAGGCACAGCAGGCACAGGAAGCCCAGCAGTCCCAGCAGGTCCCGACGGAAGAAGAGGGGGAGGAGTGACACTCGCAGCCGCCGCGGCCCACTCCGCCTCCTCCGGCTTCCTCTCACCGACCGGCATCGAGATCGCTTTCGTCCTCGTCGGCATCGCCACCCTCGGCGCGGCCCTCGTCACCGTCACGACCAGGCAGCTGGTGCACGCCGCCCTCTGGCTGGTCGTGGCGCTCGGTGGTCTCGCCGTCGAGTACCTCCTGCTCACCGCGGAGTTCATCGCCTGGGTGCAGGTACTGATCTATGTCGGTTCCGTGGTCGTCCTCCTGCTCTTCGGACTGATGCTCACCAAGGCCCCCATCGGCCGCTCCCCGGATGCCGATTCGGGCAACCGCTGGGCCGCCCTCGGGGTGGCGGCGGCCGCCGCCGGCACACTCGTCTGGGTCGTCGTCGACGCCTTCCGCACCACCTGGATCGACCTGGACGGGCCGGCCCGGGGCTCGACCGAGGCGACCGGTTCCTTCCTCTTCCGGCACTGGGTGCTGCCGTTCGAAGCACTCTCCGTCCTGCTGCTCGCCGCCCTCGTCGGCGCGATCGTCCTGTCCCGCAAGCGCGGTAAGGAGCAGAGCTGATGCACCTCGCCTATCCCGCAGTGCTCGCCGCCCTCCTCTTCTGCACCGGGCTGTACGGAGTGCTCGCCCGCCGCAACGCGATCCTGGTCCTGATGTCCGTCGAGCTGATGCTCAACGCCGTCAACCTCAACCTGGTCGCCTTCGACGTCTGGCTCCGCGACACCCTCCACTCCGGCCAGGCCCTCACACTGTTCACCATCGCCATCGCCGCTGCGGAGATCGGCATCGGCCTGTCGATCGTCCTCGCCGTCCACCGCAACCGCGGCACCTCCGACGTCGACCGCCTCCGAGACACCGCCGAGACCGACGCCGCCGAATCCCTCCCCGGCGACGAGGCCATCGGCACCGAAGACCAGGCCACTGCTGCGGCAGGGAAGGCAAAGAAGGCAGAGGCCACCGCGTGACCACCACGACCCTCGCCGTCCTCGTCCCCCTCCTTCCGTTCCTGGGCGCCGCGGCCGGTCTCCTTCTCGGACGCCGCGCGCCCGGCTACGTACGCCCCCTGGCCGTACTGCCCACGCTCACCGCCTTCGTGCTCACCGCCGTCATCGCCTCCCGCCAGGGCGGGGGACGGGCCATCGACGCGGCGACCCGGCTCACCCCCACCGGCTCGGTCCCCATCGACCTTGCCCTGCACCTCGACGGCTTCGCCGTTCTCGTCGCAGTCCTGGTGGGGCTCGTCGCGACCTGCGTGCAGATCTACTCGACCGCCTATCTGCGCGACGATCCCCGCTACCCCTCGTACGCGGCCCTCGTCTCCCTCTTCACCTCCGCGATGCTGCTCGTCGTCTACTCCGGCGACCTGATGGTGCTGCTGGTCGGCTGGGAGATCATGGGCATCTGCTCGTACTTCCTCGTCGGCCACTACTGGGAGACGGCCGAAGCCCGCGCCGCCTCCCTCAAGGCCTTCCTGGTCACCAAGCTCGGCGACGTCCCCTTCCTGATCGGCCTGTTCGCGCTCGCCGCCGACACGGGCTCGTTCCGCATCACCCGCATCCTGGGCGCCGTCGCGAACGGCGGTCTGGACCACCCCACGCTCATCGCCCTGCTGCTCCTCGCGGGCGTCGCCGGCAAGTCCGCCCAGTTCCCCCTGCACACCTGGCTGCCCGACGCGATGGCCGGCCCGACCCCCGTCTCCGCGCTGATCCACGCCGCGACGATGGTCGCCGCCGGCATCTACTTCGTGGCCCGGCTCCTGCCCGTCTTCGCCCAGTCCGGCGCGGCCCTCGTCGTCCTCGCCGTGATGGCGGCGATCACGATGATCGGCTCGGGAATCGCCGCCCTCGCCCAGGACGACATCAAACGCGTCCTCGCGTACTCGACGATCGGCCAGCTCGGCTACATGTCCGGTGCCCTGGCCGTCGGCGATCGCGGCGCCGCCGTCTTCCACCTCCTGTCCCACGGTGCGTTCAAGGCCGTCCTCTTCCTCGCGGCGGGCGTCGTCATCCACGCCGCCGGGACCAACTCGCTGGCCGCCATGTCCCGCATGGGCGGCCTGGCGAAGCGCATCCCGGACGCCTGCTGGACGATGACCGTCGCCCTTCTCGCGCTCGCCGCCATCCCGCCGTTCGCCGGCTTCTTCTCCAAGGAAGCCGTCCTCGTCGCAGCCGAGCACACGGCCCTCGGGGACCGGCACGTCGCCCCGGCCGCCGCCGGCTGGACCGTCCTCGTCGCCGGACTGCTCGCCGCCGTCCTCACCGCCGCCTACGCCACCCGCCTCTGGCTCCTCGCCTTCCGGGGCCGCGGTGCCGAAGCCCCCGATCACGGCAGGCAGCCCGTCGCGATGACCGCCGTCCTCTGGGTCCTCGCCGTCCCCACCATCGCCTTCGGACTGACCGTCGGAGCGATCACCGACTGGTTCGACGGGCACAGCCTCAGCCCGTCCCTGACCACCGCCGTCCTCTCCACCGGCGTCGGGCTCGTCGGCGGCCTCGTCACGTACGGCGCCTGGCGCCACACCTCGGCGCTCGCCGCCCGCACCCCGGCGGGCATGGTTGTCGCCCACCCCGACGCCGAACCCGCACTCGTCGAAGCCCAGGCGATGACGGCCCACACAGCCGCCTACGGCGCGGACGGAGAGGTCCCCGACCCGGCCGACCCGGGCCGCCTGCTGCTGGGCCCGCTGCACCGCCACGCCGCCGCCGGCTTCCACCTCGACGCCCTGTACACGACGCTGTTCGTCCGCCCCGTACGGGCCGCGGCGAGTCTCGTCAGCTTCCTGGACCGCGAGGTCGTCGACACATACGTACGCGGCTCCGGCACCGGCGCCCGCTGGCTCGGCACCGCCGTCCGCCGTGCCCAGACCGGCAATGTGCAGACCTACCTCAGCGCACTCCTCGCCGGTTCCCTGGTCCTGGCGGTCGCCGCCGTCGTCTTCGCCACCATCAACGCCGGGTCGTGAGCCGTGATCGATATCAGCGCATCCGTGATGCAGTTCCTTCTCGCGTTCATCGTGGTCGCCCCCCTCGTCGGCGCCGCGGCCGCGCTCCTGCCGGCCCCGCCCGGACTGAAGGGATCCAGCCCCGACCAGGCCGTGCTCCGCCACGGTGTGACCGTCACCGGCGCGATCCTTCTCGCCACGATCGTGCTGGCCGCCGGCTTCGACCACGACCATCCGTCGAAGATGCAGGCCACCACCGACATCAGCTGGATCCCGGCGCTCGACGTCCGCATCCATCTCGGCATCGACGGCATCTCGCTCCCCCTTCTCGTGCTGACCGCGCTGCTGACCTTCCTCTGCGCGCTCTACAGCTACTTCAAGATGCCTGCGGGCCCCTCCCCGAAGGCCTTCGTCGCACTCGTCCTCGTCCTGGAGTCCGGCACCCTCGCGACCTTCGCCGTCCTCGACCTGCTGCTGTTCTTCCTGGCGTTCGAGATGGTGCTCATCCCGATGTACTTCCTCATCGCCCGCTGGGGCGGTGCCGCGAGGCAGGCCGCCGCCTGGAAGTTCATCCTCTACACACTGCTCGGCTCGGTGATCATGCTGCTGGGCCTGCTCCTCATCGGACTGAAGAGCGGCACCTTCGACATGGTGGCACTCGCCACTGACAACGGCCGGGGCCTCACCTCGTCCGTGCAGGTCATCGCCGTTCTGGCGATCGGTGTCGGGCTTGCCGTGAAGACCCCGATGTGGCCGCTGCACAGCTGGCTCCCGGACGCCCACACCGCCGCCCCGACCGTCGGCTCGGTCCTGCTGGCGGGCGTCCTGCTGAAGATGGGCACGTACGGATTCGTCCGTATCCTGCTTCCCATCGCCCCGGACGGGATGCACACCTTCGCGCCCTACCTCGCCGCCTTCGCGGTCGTCGGCATCGTCTACGGATCGCTCGCCTGCCTCGCGCTGGTCCGGCCGGGCTCCAAGGGCGATCTCAAGCGCCTGATCGCTTACTCCTCCGTCGGACACATGGGCTTCGTGCTCCTCGGCATCGCGAGCATGACCCCCACCGGGGTCAACGGCGCGCTCTTCGCCAACATCGCCCACGGCCTCATCACCGGCCTGCTGTTCTTCCTGGTGGGCGCGGTCAAGGACCGGTACGGCACCGCAGACCTCGACACCCTCTCCGGCGCCACCGGGGCCGCGCTCTACGGCCGCGCGCCCCGCCTCGGCGGCCTCCTCGCCTTCGCCGCCGTCGCCTCCCTGGGCCTGCCCGGACTCGCCGGTTTCTGGGGCGAGATGCTCGCCCTGTTCGGCTCGTTCGACCCGGCCGAGGGGCTCAGCCGCCCCGCCTTCCTCACCTTCATGTCGATCGCCGCGTTCGGCACCCTGCTCACCGCCGCGTACATGCTCCTGGTCGTGCGCCGGGTCTGCATGGGCGAGAAGCGCGAAGAAACGCACCGGATCGCCGACATCCAGAGCTACGAATTCGCCGCCTGGACCCCGCTCGTCGCCCTCACCGTCCTCGCCGGCCTGTGGCCCGCCGTCCTCCTCGGCCTCACCGACCCTGCCGTGCAGAAGCTCCTCGCAGGAGGCAAGTCGTGACCACAGCCGTCGTCCCCCCGGGCGTCGTCACCACAGCGGCCGAGAACACCACCAGCCTCGTCCAGTCCGTCGACTGGCTCGCCATCGCGCCCCCGGTCGTCGTCGCGGCCGTCGCCCTGATCGTCCTGGTCGCCGACCTCTTCCTCCCCGAGGAGCGCAAGCCGCTCCTCGGATGGGTCACCATGGCCGGACTCGTCGCCGCACTCGCCTTCCTCGTCCCGCTGCGCGACGGAGACCGCTCCACCTTCTGCCTGACCGCCGCTGCCACCGGCACCGGTGGCAGCGGGGCCTGCAGCTACACCGCCGACCACTTCGCCCTCGTCATCCAGGCCCTGGTGCTCGGCGGCGCCCTGCTGACCGCCCTGCTCTCCCTCGGCGACGCACGCAGGCTCCCCGCGGGCGAGTTCTGGTTCCTCCTGCTGTCCTCGGCGTCGGGCGCGGCACTCCTGCCTGCCGCCCGCGACCTCGCCACCCTGGTGATCGCCCTCGAAGTCGCCTCGCTGCCCGCCTTCGCCCTGGTCGGCATGAAGCGCGGCGACCGGCGGTCCTCCGAAGCCGCGCTGAAGTTCTTCCTCTCCTCCGTCGTCGCGACCGCCGTCATGCTGCTCGGCGTCAGCTTCGTGTACGTGACCACCGGCACCCTGCACCTCACGGAGCTCGCCACCCGGCTCGACGACGTGCCGGGGCAGCTCGACACGCTCGCCAAGGCGGGCGTCGTCCTCACCCTGGTCGGCTTCGCCTTCAAGACGGCCGCCGCGCCCTTCCACTTCTGGGTGCCCGACACCTATGTCGGCGCCCCCCTGCCGGTCGCCGCCTACCTCTCGGTAGTCGGGAAGGCGGTCGGCTTCTCCGGCCTCATCCTCGTCACCGTGATCGCGTTCCCGGCGTACGCCGACGTCTGGGGACCGGCCCTCGCCGTCCTCGCCGCGCTCACCATGACGATCGGCAACGTGGCCGCCCTGCGCCAGAACGCCACCCGCGTCCGCAGCGCCGTACGCCTGCTCGCCTGGTCGTCCGTCGCCCAGGCCGGCTACCTCCTGGTGCCGATCGCCGCCGCCGCGTACTCCAGTGACGAACACATCGGCTCCACCGTCGCGTACGCCCTCATGTACGCCGTCGTGAACCTGGGCGCCTTCGCGGTCGCCGCTCTCGTCGCCCGCACGAGCGCGGGGAACCGGCTCTCCGACTACCGCGGCCTGTACGCCACCCGCCCCCTCGCCGCCCTCGCGATGGCCTTTTTCCTGCTCTGCCTGGCCGGCCTGCCGCCCGGCATCGTCGGCCTCTTCGCCAAGGTCACGGTCTTCTCCGCGGCCGTCGACGCGGGACTCGGCTGGCTCGCCGTCGTCATGGCCGTCAACGTCGTGATCGCGCTCTACTACTACCTGCAGTGGACCGCCGCGCTCTTCCGTTCCCCGGAGGAGGCCTCGGAGGACGGAGCCGTACCCGTGGCGGACGGCGGACCCGCAAGCGCCGCCGTTCCCGCCGGACACCGTGCCCCGGCCCACCTCACCCTCGCGATCGCCCTCACCGCCGTCGTCGGTGTGCTGCTCTCCGGCGCCCCGCAGACGGTCCTCAGGTTCGCCGCCGTCAATCTCTTCTGACACTCCGACGTTCTCAAGATCGGTTTGCCCGGCACCGCCCGCACAGGGCAAGGTCATGCCCGCACATCCCCACACGCACCCATTTCCAGAGGAGCAAGAGCAGTGCTGAACGGGTTCAAGGACTTCATCCTGCGCGGAAACGTCATCTCCATGGCCATCGGGCTGGCCGTGGGAGCCGCGTTCACCGCAGTCGTCACCGGATTCAGCACCGCCTTCATCACGCCGCTGATCGGGCTCGCCACCGGCTCCGTCGGCGACTTCAGCTCGGCGGAGTTCTCGATCGAGGGCGCCATCTTCCCGTACGGGAAGTTCCTGGCCGCCGCCATCGCCTTCCTGATCACCGCAGCGGTGCTCTACTTCGGCGTCGTCGTTCCCATGACTAAGGTCCAGAACCGCTTCTCCAAGGAGGACGAGAAGGTCGACATCAAGGCCGCCCTGCGCGACTGCCCCCGCTGCTACACCGAGATCCCGGCCATCGCCTCGCGCTGCGCCCACTGCACCAGTGAGATCAAGCCGGACCCCGAGGCCCTCGCACTCGCCGACCTCCCCGCCCAGCGCTGAGCCACCGGGCACGGACCGTCGCACGCGGCCCCTCCACTCGTACGGCCCAGAGCCTGATCCGGCCACATGTGCCGGACAGACCCGGTCCCACGGCCGCACGCACAAGGGAACTAGCTCTCCTCGCCTGGCGTTGACCTGTACGGGAGGCTCCACTGGGGGAGTGGAGACCACCAAGCAAAGGGTTCCCCTGCCGCACCACTTGGAGGGCGTACCGTGCACCGCCGGCACAACGGGCTGAAGACCGCCGTACTCCTCGGGGGACTGTCCGCACTCATCATCGTCATCGGAAGCTTCTTCGGACGTACGGGCCTGATCGTCGCGCTCCTCGTAGCCGTCGGCACCAACGCCTACGCGTACTGGAACAGCGACAAGCTGGCGCTCAGGGCCATGCGGGCCCGCCCCGTCAGCGAGTTCGAGGCGCCACAGCTCTACCGCATGGTCCGCGAGCTCTCGACAGCGGCCCGCCAGCCAATGCCCCGGCTCTACATCTCCCCGACGCAGGCCCCCAACGCCTTCGCCACCGGCCGCAACCCGCGCAACGCGGCGGTCTGCTGCACCGAGGGCATCCTGCAGATCCTGGACGAGCGGGAGCTGCGCGGAGTCATCGGGCACGAGCTGAGTCATGTCTACAACCGCGACATCCTGATCTCGTCCGTCGCCGGAGCACTCGCCTCCGTCGTCATGTTCCTGGTCAACTTCGCCTGGCTGATCCCGGTGGGCCGGTCCAACGACGACGAGGGTCCCGGCATCCTGGGCATGCTGCTGATCATGATCCTCGGACCACTGGCCGCGTCCGTCATCCAGCTGGCCGTGAGCCGTTCCCGCGAATACGAGGCGGACGCCTCGGGAGCCCAGCTGACCGGCGACCCACTGGCCCTCGCCAGCGCCCTGCGGAAACTCGACGCCGGCACGAAACAGCTCCCGCTGCCCCCAGAGCCGAGGATCGAGACCGCGAGCCACATGATGATCGCGAACCCCTTCCGTCCCGGCCAGGGCATGTCCAAGATGTTCTCGACACACCCGCCGATGGCGGAGCGCATCGCCCGGCTCGAGCAGATGGCAGGTCATCGCCCGTGAAGACAATCCTGAACGTCATATGGCTGGTCCTGTGCGGCTTCTGGATGTTCCTCGGCTACATGGCCGCAGGCCTTTTGCTGTGCATCACGATCATCGGCATCCCGTTCGGTCTCGCGGCCTTCCGCATCGGCATCTACGCCCTGTGGCCCTTCGGCTACACCGTCGTCGACCGCCGGGACGCGGGCGCGCCCTCCTGCGTGGGCAACGTCCTGTGGCTGATCCTCGCGGGCTGGTGGCTCGCCCTCGGACACATCACCACCGGCATCGCACTGTGCATCACGATCATCGGCATCCCGCTCGGCATCGCCAATTTCAAGCTGATTCCCGTCTCCCTGATGCCCCTCGGCAAGGAGATCGTCCGGACGGACCAGCGGTTCGCCGGCTGGTAGGACGCCGTATCCGGCGACGGGAGAGGTCACGACGGGAGAAGGGCCGGGACGGGGACCCCGGCGCCGCTGCGGACGCCGCGAGCACCGTCGGGAACCACGAGCGCGCCGCCAGGAGCCCGCACGCGCCGACGGGCCCCGGCCGATTGTCAGTGCCGTCGTTCACCATGAACCCATGACCGACACCGAGCAGTTGCTGGCAGTCGCGGAGAAGACCGCGCGCACCACCCCGCGCGGGCGAGCGGGTCATGGCCCCGGCCGCCGACCGCGACCGGCCGTTCGCAACCGACCGACCGGCAGGAACGTCTTGGATTCCAAGACCGAGTGACGGGTAGGTTCGCACGCATGAGCATTATTGGTTGGATCATTCTCGGACTGCTTGCCGGCGCCATCGCCAAGGTCCTGCTGCCGGGCCGCGACCCGGGCGGCCTGGTCGGCACCACTCTCATCGGGATCATCGGTGCCTTCCTCGGCGGCTGGATATCTTCGCGTTTCCTCGACCGCCCCATCTCCAACGACTTCTACGACACGGCCACCTGGGTCGCGGCCATCGGCGGTTCGCTGGTCCTGCTGATCCTCTACCGGCTGCTCTTCGGGAACTCCCGCGAACGCCGCTGACGTCCGTCAGCGCCCAGGAGCACCCAACCCGGTCTCGCGCAGGGTCAGATTGAGCCGGCCACGACTCAATCCTGTCGCCGGATCGGCCGTCCCGGGGTAGACCTTCGGTACACCGTGGAACGCGAAGCGTGCGGGTCCGCCGAAGACGAACAGGTCGCCGGAGGCCAACTCCACGTCCGTGTAAGGCCTTCCCCGGTTCTCGGTGTTCCCGAAGCGGAAGACGCACGTGTCGCCGACGCTGAGGGACACCACCGGAGCGCCGGACCGCTCCTCCTTGTCCTGGTGCATGCCCATCCGTGCCGTGCCGTCATAGAAGTTGATGAGGGCGGTGTCCGGCGCGTACGTCCGCACCGGGCCCTCGCCCCCGTACGCCTCCCACAGGGCGTCCCGTCCCAACTCCGCGAGCCACTCGGGCAATTCGGCGACCCGTGCGCCGTTCACGTCGTCAGCCGTACGTGAGTACCGGTACGGCTGCCAGTGCCACCCCAGGCAGACCGTCTGTACGGACATCACCCCACCACCCGGCAGCACGGTGTGCCGCAGGGGCACGGGCCCCCGCGCCCATTCCCGGCAGGCCGCCACCAGCTCCCGTTGGCGCTGCGGCGACAGCCACTCGGGCACATGCACGGCCCCCGGCGCGACGACGGCCCGTGGCCTCGGGAAGAGCCCGGACATGTCAGCGCACCGCCAGGGCGCCTTCCAGCCCCAGAAGCTGTTCCTTGCACTCCACGCCACCCGCGTAACCCCGCAGCGTCCCGTCGGCGCCGATCACCCGATGGCACGGCCGTACGACCAGCAGGGGATTGCGCCCGATCGCCGTCCCCACGGCGCGTACACCCGCCCCCGGCGTACCGATCCGTTCGGCGATCTGTCCGTACGACACGGTCTCCCCGTACGGGACGGTGTCCAGGGCGGCCCAGACGCGTCGCTGGAAATCGGTGCCGAGCCCGTCCGCGAGGACGATGTCGAAACGGGTCAGCCGTCCCTCGAAGTACTCCCGGAGCTGTGCGGCGATCCCGGCGAAGACCTCCGGTGCGTGAACCCACCCGTCCTGGACGACCGCGGCACCCTTCTGGCCGGGAAGCGAGAGCGAGGCGAGGGCGACCCCGCCGGCCGCGCCGGGGGCTTCCTCGCCGACCAGCAGCAGTTCACCCAGCGGGCTGTCGACCGTTGCGTACATGGTCATGACTCGTCCCTCTCCTTGCCCGTCACAGCCGGAAATCGACAGGATCGTCGTCCGGTACGGACAAGTCTGCGTCCCCCGCTCCGACGCGACCGGCGGTATTCGGACATCGCGTCCCGGGTGCGGGGCGGAGCGGCGCATCCCGCTCCGCGCCACCCCGCGCCCGGAAGGCGCACGACCTGCCGAAGACCTACCGGTAGTTCACGAACTGCAGGGCGAAGTCGAAGTCCTTGCCCTTCAGTAGCGCCTGCACGGCCTGCAGATCGTCCCGGCTCTTCGAGCTGACCCGGAGTTCGTCGCCCTGGACCTGCGCCTTGACGCCCTTCGGGCCCTCGTCGCGGATGGTCTTCGCCACCTTCTTGGCGTTCTCCTGGGAGATGCCCTCCTCGATCGTGGCGAAGATCTTGTACTCCTTGCCGGACAGCTGCGGCTCGCCCGCGTCCAGCGACTTCAGCGAGATGCCGCGCTTGATCAGCTTGGACTGGAAGATGTCGAGGATCGCCTTGACCCGCTCCTCACCGTTGGCCTCCATGAGGATCTTCTCGCCGGACCAGGAGATCGAGGCGCCGGTGCCCTTGAAGTCGTAACGCTGCGAGATTTCCTTGGCGGCCTGGTTGAGGGCGTTGTCGACCTCCTGCCGCTCGACCTTCGAGACGATGTCGAAACTGGAGTCGGCCATGACGTGTGGCTCCTTGTATCGGGGGTGCTGGGAACGGGGTGCAATACGGGCGGCGGCGTGCCTGCCGGCCCCGCGTCGCCGATCAAAGCCTAAGGGCTGTCCCGTGGCCCCCGGCGGGCGCGCGACGACAGCCACGACAGTCCGCCGCGTCGCCGCATCGCCCGAATGCACCCGGCGCGAAGGTGCCGCTCCGGCGGGCCGGAGGGGCACACCGGTCCACCAGGGAGTACGGGAACAGTTTTCGGTCACCCGCGCCCGATCGGGCCGCTGATCAATCCAGTGGCGGAGCACCCCTGGGCATCGGGTATCGTTTACGTCGTTGCCAAGGAGCACCGCCGAAAAGCGGTTCTTATGGCAGCAATCCCTGGCGGTGTGCCCGAGTGGCCAAAGGGAGCAGACTGTAAATCTGCCGGCTCAGCCTACCCAGGTTCGAACCCTGGCGCCGCCACATGGAAAGGCCCCTGTCCCAGGACAGGGGCCTTCTTTGTGTCTGCCACGAGGAGCGTTCCTGCTGCGAGGGCCGTTTCTGCTGGGAGGGGCGTGAACATGGAACCTGTACTGGTCAGCGCCTGTCTGCACGGTGTGCCCTGCCGCTTCGACGGCCGCGCCAAGACCTCCGCCGCTGTGGCCGAGTCCCTCGGGGACCGACGCCCCGTCGTCTTCTGCCCCGAGGTCGCCGCCGGACTGCCCACCCCGCGTCGCCCCGCCGAGATCGTCGGCGGCGACGGCCACGACGTCCTCGACGGCCGCGCCCGTGTCGTCGACGACACCGGGCACGACGTCACGGAGCAGTTCGTGGAAGGCGCTCGACGCGCGCTGGAGGCCGCCCGGCGGGCCGGGTGCACCGAGGCGCTGCTGATGGCCCGCAGCCCTTCCTGCGGGCGTGGCAGCGTCTATGACGGCACGTTCGCGGGCGAACTCCGCGAGGGCGACGGCGTCACCGCCGCCCTGCTGGAGCGCCACGGCATCACGGTCCGCCCGGCGCCGGGCGGCTGAACCGAAGGGGCGGGCCGCCGACCGGGGCGAGGCACGCGGCCCCGGAGAGCCGGATCAACGCCTCAGTTCCCCGCCACGTCCTTCACCGCGACCGCCACCGGCACACTCCCCGAGATGAGCTCCAGCGTGAGGCCCGCCGTCGCCGGGGTCTCCAGCAGTTCCACCAGCGCCGCCGCCACGTCGTCGCGCGGCACCGGTCCCCGGCCCGCCGAAGCGGCCAGGAGGACCATTCCCGTGCCCGCGTCGTTCGTCAGCATCCCGGGGCGCAGGATCGTCCAGTCGAGTGCGCTCCTGGAGCGCACATACGCGTCCGCGGCGCCCTTCGCCCGCAGATACGCGTCGAAGACCTCGTCCCCCGGGTGGTCGGGATCGGCGCCCATCGACGAGACCACGACATAGCGCCGGACGCCTGCCCTTTCCGCCGCGTCCGCGAACAGGACGGCCGCACCGCGATCCACCGTCTCCTTGCGTGCCGCGCCGCTGTTCGGGCCCGCACCGGCCGCGAAGACCGCCGCGTCGGCGCCGCGCAGCACCTCCGCCACCTCCTCGACGGAGGCGGATTCCAGATCCAGGACGACCGGTTCGGCGCCTGCCGCCCGGACGTCCTGGCTCTGTTCGGGATTACGGATGACGCCGACGGCCTCGTACCCGCCCGCGGCGAGCAGCCGCTCCAGCCGAAGCGCGATCTGACCATGTCCACCTGCGATGACAATGCGCATGCTCACGACCGTACGCCGCTGCGGGTCGCCGCGCTCAGGGCCCGCCGCAGGGGCCGGAATCCGGCCGGCCCTGGCGCGGCAGGCCGAGAGCGACGACGGTCTCCGAGTCGCAGTACTCGCGTACCGCGCTCGTTCGTGCCACCACCCGGCCGCGGTGCACCACGACCCGGCTGTAGGCGAGCGACAGCGCGCCCGAGAGCTGCTCCCCGCGCACGGCGAGAAGCTCGGCGGGGAAGCCCGCCTCGACCCGGACCTCGGGCAGCCCCATCGCCCTCCTGGCGGCCGAGGACACCGCCTCGTAGGCCTCGTCGGCGCGCAAGCCGCTCTGTGAGGCCAGCAGGTAGGCGGCTTCCAGCGGGTCACCGCGGCCCACCGGGTTCGCGACGTCCCGCAGCGCCCCGCTGCCCGCCGCGACCCGGACGCCGGCCGCGCGCAGCAGCCGTACGGGCGCGGTGCCCCGGCCCTCCACCCCGCTGCAGCCGCCCTGGGGGAGGCAGATCACCGTCACCCCGGCCGCGGCGAGCTGGTCGGCGGCTCGGGCCGAGGACTGGGAAGGGAGCAGGGAGAGGCCGGCGCACGGACCGATGGAGACGCCCGGCCGCAGCCCGCCGGACATGGCGGCCAGTCGGCCGAGCCGCGCCGGATCGTCACCGTCCGTGTGCAGATCGACGGGGCAGCCCTGTTCGGCGGCGATCTCCAGGACGGCTTCCACGTACCCCGCCGGGTCCGGATCGAGGTCGGGGCAGCCGCCGACCGCGCCGACCCCCATCTTCACCGCCTCACGCAGCATGGCGAGATTGTCGGCGCCCGCGACGCCGGTGAGCAGCCGGGGCACGGCGACGGGGGCCAGCTCGGCCAGTCCGCGCAGCGAATCGCGGGCCCGCAGTACCGCTTCCAGGGACGCGAGGCCCTGGACGGAGCCGATCCGTACGTGCGCGCGCAGCGCGGTGGCGCCGTGGCCGAGCTGCAGCAGGGCGGCCTCGGTGGCGCGGCGCTGGATGTCCTCGGGGCGGTGCGACACGGGGCCCGGGGTGTCGGGGCCCGTACCGCCGACGGTGAGCGCGGTGTCGCTGTGGGCGTGCGGTTCGGCGGGGGCGGGGAGCAGCAGGTGACCGCGCAGGTCCACCCGCGGGCCGGGGGCGGTCAGGCTGCCCGCGGTGCCGACGGCCTCGATGCGTCCGCCACCGAGCCGTACGTCCACGACGCGGCCGTCGGTGAGCCGGGCGCCACAGAGCACCAGGGTGCCGGTCTCGGCGGTGTCGGGGCTGCTGGTCGCATCGGCCGCGTCGGCGGCGTGGTCGTCCGGCTGCCACGGCTGGCTGTCGGGCATCGCGCTCCTGGGAAGGAAGACAAGATCACGCAGAGTGAGACGAGCCTAGGGGCGTGTTCGGTCCGGTTCGAGGAGGAGCGAAATAGTCGTACCGGTGTGGCCCCCGAGAGGGATCCGTGGCACGGGTGTGCTGCTGGGGCCCAGGCGGCCCATGGGGTCGCCGAGGCGCTGCTCAAGCGGCTGATGGGCGGGCCGGAAAGGGGTCGATCAAGGGATCGGCCGGGTGCTGGTCACGGTCGCCGGACGGGGCTCCGAAACGGATTTGGGCGATCGGCGACCAACCGTGTAATGTCTTCATCGCTCGCCCCAATAGCTCAGTCGGTAGAGCGTCTCCATGGTAAGGAGAAGGTCTGCGGTTCGATTCCGCATTGGGGCTCTGGTGATCGGGAAACCCCGCTTCGGCGGGGGGACTCTTCATCAAAGCGGTGTAGCTCAGTCGGTAGAGCAAGCGGCTCATAATCGCTGTGTCACCGGTTCAAGTCCGGTCACCGCTACTTACGGTAGCCGATTGTGGGGTCGGTCCTTCGATCGGCTACTCTTTTTTGCGTTCATCCGTCCATCCGTCCGTCCAAGGAGCACTCACGTGGCTGCCACCGACGTCCGCCCGAAGATCACGCTGGCCTGCGTGGAGTGCAAGGAGCGGAACTACATCACCAAGAAGAACCGGCGCAACAACCCGGACCGTCTTGAGATGAAGAAGCACTGCCCGCGCTGCAACTCGCACACGGCGCACCGCGAAACGCGCTGAAAAAGGCTCGTACACGAGGCCGTCCCCACCGGGGGCGGCCTCGTGTCGTTGTATGGGGCTGTCCCCTCGGTCTTTTCATCTTTCATCAGGAGGTAGCGAGCACATGGCGCTCGACCATTCCTTCGTGGGGCGGACCTATCCGCCCACTCCGCCGTACGAGGTCGGCCGGGAGAAGATTCGCGAGTTCGCCGAGGCGGTGGGCGACACCAATCCGGTGTACGTCGACCCCGAAGCCGCCAAGGCGCTCGGTCACAGCGATGTGATCGCGCCGCCGACGTTCGTCTTCTCGATCACCTTCAAGGCCGCGGGGCAGGTGGTGCAGGACCCGCAGCTGGGTCTGGACTACAGCCGCGTCGTGCACGGCGACCAGAAGTTCGCCTACACGCGTCCCGTTCGGGCGGGGGACCGGCTGACGGTCACCTCGACGATCGAGGGCGTCAAGTCCTTGGCGGGCAACGACATCCTGGACATCCGTGGCGAGGTCCACGACGAGTCCGGTGAGCACGTCGTGACCGCGTGGACGAAGCTGGTGGCGCGCGCCGCCGAGGAGGCGTGATGACGGCGAAGGTTGCTTACGAGTCGGTCGAGGTCGGTACGGAGCTGCCTGTGCGGTCCTTCCCGGTGACCCGGGCCACGCTGGTGCAGTACGCGGGTGCCTCCGGTGACTTCAACCCGATTCACTGGAACGAGAAGTTCGCCCGTGAGGTCGGACTGCCGGACGTGATCGCGCACGGCATGTTCACCATGGCCGAGGCGATCCGGGTGGTCACGGACTGGGCCGGCGATCCGGGCGCGGTCATCGAGTACGGGGTCCGCTTCACCAAGCCGGTCGTCGTCCCGAACGACGACGAGGGCGCCCTGATCGAGGTCGGGGGCAAGGTGGCCGCCCTGCTGGACGACAAGCGGGTGCGGGTGGATCTGACGGTCATGAGCGAGGGCAAGAAGGTGCTGGGCATGTCCCGCGCCGTGGTGCAGCTCGGCTGAGGCCGCCGAATGCGACGTGAGGGGCACTGTCCATGGGACGGTGCCCCTCACGCATGCGCCCGTCCTGCCCATGGGCCTGCCCTGCCCATGCGCCCGTCGCGGCCGGGATCCCTCACTTGACCAAGTCAGTTGCCCGGACTGATGGTCGGCGGCGTCGGCGCGGTGGCGCCGGCCGCCCTCGTCGCCCTGCTGATACCGGGCCACCGCAACGCCCCGGTCCCGGAGCCCGAGGCCGCCGGGGAGCGTGTCCCCGCGGCCGCCTGAACCGCGGTCCCGTGCGCACGGTCCGTGGCCCCGCCCGAGTGGCGGGGCCACGGACCGTACTCTTGTGCCCGTGCAGGAACTCCACGACGCCCCCCTCGCCCCCCTGACCACCTTCCGGCTCGGCGGCCCCGCCGCCCGACTCCTCACGGCGACGACCGACGCCGAGGTGATCGAAGCCGTGCGCGAGGCCGACGACAGCGGCACCCCGCTCCTCGTCATCGGCGGCGGCAGCAATCTGGTCATCGGCGACAAGGGCTTCGACGGTACGGCTCTGCGCATCGCGACCAAGGGCTTCGCTCTGGACGGCACGACGCTGGAACTGGCCGCCGGAGAGATCTGGACGGACGCCGTGGCGCGCTCCGTCGAAGCAGGTCTCGCCGGCATCGAGTGTCTGGCCGGAATTCCGGGATCCGCGGGTGCGACGCCGATCCAGAACGTCGGCGCCTACGGCCAGGAAGTGTCCTCCACGATCACCGAGGTCGTCGCCTACGACCGCTGCACCCGTGAAACGGTCACCGTTCCGAACGCCGAGTGCGTGTTCTCGTACCGGCACAGTCGCTTCAAGGCTGAACCCGACCGTTTCGTGGTGCTGCGTGTCCGCTTCGAACTGGAAGACGCAGGCGGTCTGTCCGCGCCCCTGAAGTACCCCGAAACGGCCCGTGTCATGGGCGTCGAGCAAGGCGAGCGCGTGCCCGTCGCGGCCGCCCGCGAAACGGTGCTCAGGCTCCGCGCCGGCAAAGGCATGGTGCTGGACCCCGAGGACCACGACTCCTGGTCGGCCGGCTCCTTCTTCACCAATCCGATCCTGGAGCAGGCGGAGTACGAGACGTTCCTCGCCCGCGCCAAGGACCGGCTCGGTCCCGAGGTGACGCCCCCCGCCTTCCCCGCGGACGGAGGGCGCACCAAGACCTCCGCGGCCTGGCTCATCGACAAGGCCGGCTTCACCAAGGGATACGGCACCGGCCCGGCCCGTATCTCCACCAAGCACACCCTCGCACTCACCAACCGCGGCGGCGCGACCACCGAGGACCTGCTCGCGCTCGCCCGTGAGGTCGTCGCCGGGGTCCACGAGGCCTTCGGCGTCACGCTCGTCAATGAACCCGTGACGGTCGGCGTGAGCCTCTACTAGTGCTGTGGCCGGGGCCTCTCGTCCGGATCGTTCCGGGCTCGCCCGCCCGGTGCACCGCCTCGCCGCTCAGTACGCCACGCCCACGCCCTGCTTCACCGCGGCCGGATCGTCGATCAGCGCCAGCATCGCGTGCGCCACATCGGCCCGTGAGATGGTCCGGCCACCGCGTGGACTGCCGCCGACGACGGTCCGGTACTTCCCCGTCAGAGGCCCGTTGGTGAGCTTCGGCGGCCGTACGGACGTCCAGTCCGTCGCGCTCCGGGCCAGCGCGGCCTCCATCAGCGTCAGGTCCTCGTAGACCTCTTTGAGGATCGCTCCGACGACCTTGCGGATCAGCCGGTCCGGCAGCGGGTCGTCGGCGGGCCGGGGTCCGACCGGGGCGGCGCTGACCACGACCAGCCGCCGCGTCCCCTCGGCCTCCATCGCCCGCAGCACCGACCCGGTGAGCCGTTCCGCGACGCCGTCGGCCCTACGGCCGCGCGAGCCGAGTCCGGAGAGCACCGCGTCCCGGCCCGCGACCGTCTCGCGCAGTGCTTCCGGATCGTCGATGCGTGCTGCCGTGTGGACCTGTACGTCGGAGAGCGGGACCTGCAGCCGCGCCGGATCGCGCACCACCGCCGTCACCTCGTGCCCCGCCGCCACCGCCTGGCGGACGATCTCCTGACCGACGCCGCCCGTCGCGCCGAACACTGTGATCCTCATTGCGCACCCTCCTGGGGGTGGGTAAGTATTCACTTACCCCTAGGGTGAGCGGATACTCACCACCTCGTCAAGCTTCACTGGAGTCCACATGGAGCAGAAGCCGGCCCGCGTCCGCATCGTCGACGCCGCCCATCAGCTGATGCTCACCATCGGCCTGGCCCGCGCCACCACCAAGGAGATCGCCAGAGCCGCCGGCTGCTCGGAGGCCGCGCTCTACAAGCACTTCCCGAGCAAGGAGGAACTGTTCGTGGCCGTGCTCAAGGAACGGTTGCCCAGACTCAACCCGCTGCTGAAGCGGCTCATCGCGAGCCCGGGGGCGGGGGAGCGGACCGTCGAGCAGAACCTCACCGAGATCGCCCGCCAAGCGGCCCTCTTCTACGAGCAGAGCTTCCCGATCGCCGCCTCGCTGTACGCCGAGCCCACGCTCAAGGAACGCCACAACGCGGCGATGCGGGAGCTGGGCACCGGCCCGCACATGCCCATCCGCGGCCTGGACGCCTATCTGCGCTCCGAGCAGGCCGCCGGACGGGTACGAGCCGACGCGGACACGTACGCGGCCGCCTCACTGCTCCTGGGGGCCTGTGCGCAGCGGGCGTTCGCCTACGAGGCCACGGAGGCCGGAGCACCGCCGCAGCCCCTCGACGACTTCGCCGCGTCCGTGGCCGGGGTGCTGATGCGAGGGGTGGGCATGTAGACCGGGCCGGATGCCGGGGCACCGGAACGAGAGGCGCCATGGCCGCTCGTTCGGATCATGCCGGGCTCGCCGGGCTCGTTGTCGAGAGGCTCTGGCTGGATCCCCCTGCCGGCTTCGAAAGCCAGTCGTCGATGCCGGTCAGGAGTTCCGCCCGGACCGCGGCCGGGGCCGCGGAGCCCCGCACCGACTGCCGGGCCAGTTCCGCCAGTTCCTCGTCCGTGAACGTGTGGTGGCGCCGTACGAGGTCGTACTGTGCGGCCAGCCGGGAGCCGAAGAGCAGGGGGTCGTCCGCGCCCAGTGCCATCGGCACCCCGGCCTCGAACAGTGTGCGCAGGGGTACGTCGGCGGGCTTCTCGTAGACGCCCAGTGCCACGTTCGACGCCGGGCACACCTCGCAGGTCACCCCGCGCTCCGCCAGCTTGCGCAGCAGCCGCGGGTCCTCTGCGGCCCGTACACCGTGCCCGATCCGGGCCGCGTCGAGATCGTCCAGACAGTCCCGCACGCTCGAAGGACCGGCCAGTTCGCCGCCGTGCGGGGCCGCCAGCAGCCCGCCGTCGCGGGCGATGGCGAAGGCCCGGTCGAAGTCCCGGGCCATCCCGCGCCGCTCGTCGTTGGAGAGCCCGAATCCGACCACCCCCCGGTCCGCGTACCGCACGGCGAGCCGGGCCAGCGTCCGGGCGTCCAGCGGATGCTTCATCCGGTTCGCCGCGATCACCACCCGGATCGGCAGACCGGTCTCCCGCGACGCGCTGTCCACCGCGTCCAGGATGATCTCGATCGCCGGGATCAGCCCGCCGAGCAGCGGGGCGTACGAAGTGGGGTCGACCTGGATCTCCAGCCAGCCCGAGCCGTCCGCGACGTCCTCCTGGGCCGTCTCGCGCACGAGCCGCTGGATGTCCTCGGCGGACCTCAGGCACGACCGGGCGATGTCGTAGAGCCGCTGGAAGCGGAACCACCCGCGCTCGTCCGTGGCCCGCAGCCTGGGCGGCCCGCCGCCGGTCAGGGCCTCCGGCAGATGCACGCCGTACTTGTCGGCGAGTTCGAGCAGGGTCGTGGGCCGCATCGACCCGGTGAAATGCAGGTGCAGGTGGGCCTTGGGCAACAGCCGTACGTCACGCTCCATTCCAAGATCCTGCCGCACGCGTGGGGTCCAGCGGTAGCCGCTTTTCCTATCGAGTTGGCCACCGAACAAGAAAGCGACCCCCCGGCCGGAGCCGGGGGGTCGCCCACTGGAATCAGGACGCGTCAGGCCTTGGCCTCGCCCAGCAGCTTCTGGAGCCGCGAGACGCCCTCGACGAGGTCGTCGTCGCCCAGGGCGTACGAGAGCCGCAGGTAGCCCGGTGTACCGAAGGCCTCGCCCGGTACGACCGCGACCTCGGCCTCGTCCAGGATCAGCGCCGCCAGCTCGACCGAAGTGGCCGGGCGCTTGCCGCGGATCTCCTTGCCGAGCAGTTCCTTCACCGAGGGGTAGGCGTAGAACGCGCCCTCGGGCTCGGGGCAGAGCACGCCGTCGATCTCGTTGAGCATCCGGACGATGGTCTGTCGGCGCCGGTCGAACGCGGTCCGCATCTCGGCGACCGCGTCCAGGCTGCCGGAGACTGCGGCCAGCGCGGCGACCTGGGCCACGTTGGAGACGTTGGACGTGGCGTGCGACTGCAGGTTGGTCGCGGCCTTGACGACGTCCTTCGGGCCGACGATCCAGCCCACCCGCCAGCCGGTCATCGCGTACGTCTTGGCGACGCCGTTGACCACGATGCACTTGTCGCGCAGCTCGGGCACGATCGCGGGCAGCGAGGTGAACTTCGCGTCGCCGTACACGAGGTGCTCGTAGATCTCGTCGGTCAGCACCCACAGGCCGTGCTCGACGGCCCAGCGGCCGATCGCCTCGGCGTCGGCCTCGCTGTACACGGCACCGGTCGGGTTCGACGGGGAGACGAACAGGACGACCTTCGTACGCTCGGTGCGCGCCGCCTCCAGCTGCTCGACGGAGACCCGGTAACCGGTGGTCTCGTCGGCCACGACCTCCACCGGGACACCGCCGGCCAGCCGGATCGACTCGGGGTAGGTGGTCCAGTACGGGGCCGGGACGATGACCTCGTCGCCCGGGTCGAGGATCGCGGCGAAGGCCTCGTAGATGGCCTGCTTGCCGCCGTTCGTCACCAGGATCTGGGAGGCGTCGACCTCGTAGCCGGAGTCGCGCAGCGTCTTCTCCGCGATGGCGGCCTTGAGCTCCGGGAGCCCGCCCGCCGGGGTGTAGCGGTGGTACTTGGGGTTGCGGCAGGCCTCGACCGCGGCCTCGACGATGTAACCGGGGGTCGGGAAGTCGGGCTCACCGGCCCCGAAACCGATCACCGGACGGCCGGCGGCCTTGAGGGCCTTGGCCTTGGCGTCGACGGCGAGGGTGGCGGACTCGGAGATGGCACCGATGCGGGCGGAGACCCGGCGCTCGGACGGAGAAGTTGCAGCGCTCATGACCCCCATGGTCCCAGACCGTGATCCCTGTCGGCACAGCGGTTTCAGGGACCGGACAGGACTCGGACACCATGCGGACAACATGCGACCAGGAGTGGTCGGGAGCTATCTGTTCGACGCCGGGCCGCTGAACACGTACACTCACCTGTCGTTGGCCTTCACCCGCCGCACCGTTCTCGCACCCGGACATCCGGGAAGATGCGGTAGGTTGGTGGAAACCACAAAGGGTCGTAGCTCAATTGGTAGAGCACTGGTCTCCAAAACCAGCGGTTGGGGGTTCAAGTCCCTCCGGCCCTGCTACACACTCCTTCGCCAGGATGTGTGCGCATGTACGTACTTCAATGCACCGCCGTGCGGCTCCACCGGGCGCGGCACGGCCATGACCCGGAATCAGGTGAGTAGCGTGACGGACGCCGTGGGCTCCATCGACATGCCTGATGCCGAGGATGAAGTACCGGAGTCGAAGAAGAAGGCCCGGAAGGGCGGCAAGCGCGGTAAGAAGGGCCCTCTGGGCCGCCTCGCGCTGTTCTACCGCCAAATCGTCGCCGAGCTGCGCAAGGTCGTCTGGCCGACTCGCAGCCAGCTGACGACGTACACCTCGGTGGTGATTGTCTTCGTCGTCGTCATGATTGGTCTGGTGACCGTGATTGACTTCGGATTCCAGCGGGTCGTCAAGTACGTCTTCGGCTGATCCCGCGGAGGGCGCCTCATGGGCGCCCCTTTCGCAGTTCCACCCATTTGTATCCAGGAAGAAGCAGCCACCGTGTCTGACCCGAACCTGAACGACGCCGTCGAGCCGACGGCGGGCGCCTTCGAGTCCGCCGAGGACGAGCTCGACATCGTCGAGGCGGCGGACGCCGAGGAGCCGGACCAGGCCGAAGCTGCCGACGCCGCCGCAGGTGAGCCCGCCGAGCAGGCCGCCGTGCACACCGAGGACGAGGACGAGGCCGCCGAGGCCGACGCCGGTTCCGAGGGCGACGAGAACGACGACGAGCCCGCCGAGGCCGACGAGGAAGCCGGGGAAGAGGCCGAGCCGGCCGCCCCGGTCGACGCCGTCACCGCCCTGCGCGAGGAGCTTCGCGGCCTTCCCGGCGAGTGGTACGTCATCCACACGTACGCCGGTTACGAGAAGCGCGTGAAGGCCAACCTCGAACAGCGTGCCGTCTCGCTCAACGTCGAGGAGTTCATCTACCAGGCCGAAGTGCCCGAGGAAGAGATCGTCCAGATCAAGAACGGCGAGCGCAAGAACGTCCGCCAGAACAAGCTCCCGGGATACGTCCTGGTGCGCATGGATCTGACGAACGAGTCCTGGGGCGTCGTCCGTAACACCCCGGGCGTCACCGGCTTCGTGGGCAACGCCTACGACCCGTACCCGCTGACGCTGGACGAGATCGTCAAGATGCTCGCCCCGGAGGCCGAGGAGAAGGCCGCCCGCGAAGCCGCCGAGGCCGAGGGCAAGCCGGTTCCGTCCCGCAAGGTCGAGGTGCAGGTGCTCGACTTCGAGGTGGGCGACTCGGTCACCGTCACCGACGGCCCGTTCGCAACGCTGCAGGCGACGATCAACGAGATCAACGCCGACTCGAAGAAGGTCAAGGGTCTCGTCGAGATCTTCGGCCGCGAGACCCCGGTCGAGCTCAGCTTCGACCAGATCCAGAAGAACTAGCGGCTTCCCGCCAGTTTTCGGACACATGCCTACCGAGCAGGTCAGATCGGCTGCGAAGCCCGTCTGACCTGCTTGGTTTTTGGTCGCGCAGCTATACCCGTTATCGTTGTGCGGTATGCCTCCATCCGGATGACCGGAAGGCGGCGAAACACTCTCACTAGGACCCGGAGAGAGCAATGCCTCCCAAGAAGAAGAAGGTCACGGGGCTTATCAAGCTCCAGATCAACGCCGGTGCGGCCAACCCGGCCCCGCCGGTCGGCCCCGCGCTCGGCCAGCACGGCGTCAACATCATGGAGTTCTGCAAGGCCTACAACGCCGCGACCGAGTCGCAGCGTGGCATGGTCGTGCCGGTGGAGATCACGGTCTACGAGGACCGTTCCTTCACCTTCGTCACCAAGACTCCGCCGGCCGCGAAGCTGATCCTCAAGGCCGCGGGCGTGGAGAAGGGCTCCGGCGAGCCCCACAAGACCAAGGTCGCCAAGCTGACGGCAGCCCAGGTCCGTGAGATCGCCACGACGAAGCTCCCCGACCTGAACGCCAACGACCTCGACGCCGCGTCGAAGATCATCGCTGGCACCGCCCGTTCCATGGGCATCACGGTCGAAGGCTGATTCAGCCCCTCACGTCCTCAGTGGTAGGGCCAAGCGCTGGCCCGCACCACGACTCCACACCCTGAAACCACAGGAGTAGAAGTGAAGCGCAGCAAGAACCTCCGGGCTGCGGACGCCAAGATCGACCGGGAGCGCCTCTACGCCCCGCTTGAGGCCGTCCGTCTCGCCAAGGAGACCGCGACCACCAAGTTCGACGGCACTGTCGAGGTCGCCTTCCGTCTGGGTGTCGACCCGCGCAAGGCCGACCAGATGGTCCGTGGCACCGTGAACCTCCCGCACGGCACCGGCAAGACCGCCCGGGTCCTGGTCTTCGCGACCGGTGACCGTGCTGCGGCCGCGGAAGCCGCGGGCGCCGACATCGTCGGCGCCGACGAGCTCATCGACGAGGTGGCGAAGGGCCGTCTGGACTTCGACGCCGTCGTCGCGACCCCGGACCTCATGGGCAAGGTCGGCCGCCTCGGCCGCGTGCTCGGTCCGCGTGGTCTGATGCCGAACCCGAAGACCGGTACGGTCACCCCCGATGTCGCGAAGGCTGTCAACGACATCAAGGGCGGCAAGATCGAGTTCCGCGTCGACAAGCACTCGAACCTGCACTTCATCATCGGCAAGGTCTCCTTCGATGACACGAAGCTGGTCGAGAACTACGCCGCGGCGCTGGAGGAAGTCCTCCGTCTGAAGCCGTCCGCCGCCAAGGGCCGATACATCAAGAAGGCCGCACTGGCCACCACGATGGGCCCCGGCATCCCGCTGGACGCCAACCGCACCCGCAACCTCCTCGTCGAGGAGGACCCGGCCGCCGTCTGAGCCCCCGCGCTCGGCATCAGGCCGCGTCACGTGTGACATGGACGGGCCCCGCAACCTTTCGAGGTGCGGGGCCCGTCCTCGTATCCGTATCCGTATGGAACCGATGGCTGTGTCGGAGCTGTGCGTTAGCGTGAGGATCCGACTGAGCCGAACGAGGGGTGGAAGCTGACATGAGGACCAGTACCGTGCGACGCGTGTGTCTGTCGGTGGCGACGGCAGCGGCGCTTACGTCGGTCGCGGCCTGCGGGGGGTCGGACAGCGGCAAGGGCGACAGCCGCGGCAGCGGCGTCGTGAAGGCCGACCCGATAGCCGCGTTGCGTGATGTGCAGAAGAAGACCGGTGGGGAGAAGTCGGCGAAGGTCGAGGGCACCACCCGGATGGGCACCACCATGTCCATGAAGCAGACGGGCACCATCGACTGGACCGACGGTCTCACCGGCGCCATGGAGATCACGTACACCGGCGGCAGCGCGGCGGACGCCATGAAGCAGAACGGTGGCACGGGCACCATGCAGGCCCGCTATTTCAAGGACGGCTACGTCGTCAACATGGGCGACGCGTTCGCCCGGCAGGCCGGTGGCAAGCACTGGATCAACTACGGCTACGCCGACCTCGCCAAGATCGCGGGTGCCTCCGGCGAGGCGATGAAGCAGCAGATGCAGAACACCACCCCCGACCAGGGCGTGCAGTCCCTGCTGGCCTCCGGTGACGTGAAGAAGGTCGGCCAGGAGGATGTGCGCGGGGTCTCTGCCACGCACTACTCCGGCACCGTCGACGTCGCCGAACTGACCGCGAAGAACTCCGCACTGGACGCCGACCAGCTCGACCAGCTGAAGAAGCAGCTGAGCGATGCCGGGATCACCACGGAGACGGTCGACATCTGGGTCGACGAGAACAATCTGCTGGTCAAGAAGACCGAGCGCGGCCAGATGAAGACCGGCGAGCTCAATTCGACCGTGTACTACAGCGACTACGGCACGAAGGTCTCGGTCGAGAAGCCCCCGGCCGGCGACACGGTCGACTTCACCGATCTCATGAAGCAGCAGCAGAAGAGCGGCGCGGGAGCATCCTGAGCCACCGATCCGACGCTCTACGCATCGACGCACACCGGTCGGCCGCGGACAGGCGCGACGCACGGCCCCGTACCTCGGAGGAGAAAGGTGCGGGGCCCGTTCGCTGTATCGGCCATGTTTATTGACTGCGCGCTGTCAGTGCCGGCCGCTATGGTCATGGGACTTGACTAATATTTTGACGTCCCGTGGGGGGATCATGCGTTCGACTTACAGAAGGACCGCTGTCGCTGCTCTGGCCGGAGTGCTGCTGTGCGGAACGGCGGCGTGTACGGGAGAGAAGAGCGGCCCGGCCGCTGTCGGCGAAAACGGCCAGCGGGCGGGGCGGAAGCCGGTCGAGGTGACACCTGCCGCCGCCGTGCGGAAGGCCGCCGACAACAGCCGTCGGATCACGTCGCTCACGTACCGGATGAGCGGCGAGGTCCAGGGGCAGACCATGGAGGGGACCGCGGCGATGTCCATGAAGCCCCCGGCCATGCAGATGCACATGAAGGGCGGTTCCGCGGGGGAGGCCGGCGAGGTCGAGCTGCGGCTCACCGGCGATGCCATGTACATCAACGGTGGCGCGGAAGCGGCCGCCGAGATGGACGGCAAGTCCTGGCTCAAGCTGGACATGGCCGAGCTCAAGAAGTCCACGGGGCAGGACCCGCTGGGTGGTCTGTCCAGTCAGGCCGACCGTAATCCCGCGGAGGAGTCCGCCTCGATGAGCGCCGCCAGGGACCTCGAGAAGGTCGGGCCGGCCACCGTGGACGGCGTCCGGACGACGCACTACACCGGCACGGTCACGCTGGCCGACGTGCGTGCGTCCCTCGCGGACGAGGACGCGGAGACCCGCGAGCGACGCACACAGGCACTGAAGAAGTACGAGGACATGGGCATCGAGAAGCTCTCGATGGACATGTGGATCGACGGCAGCGACCACACCAAGCAGTTCCGCACCCGGTCCACGACCGATAAGGGCCGGCTCGACCTGACCATCACGTTCGTGGACTTCAACAAGCCGGTCACGGTCAAGGCCCCGCCGACCTCCGAGACCATGGACCTGGCCGAGATGATGAAGGGCGCCGACGGCGGAGCCTGAGCCCTCGTACGACCCGGGCGCGTCGTCCGCTTCGGGACGGATTTGCTCGACGCAGCCCCGGTCGCGTAACCTCCTACAGAAGCCAAAGACCGCTGGTCGTTGCTGTGCTCTCGCAAGGGGGAACAGCGACCGAAGGATCCGTTGAGTACGGGCGACCTGCGCAGGTGACTGTGGAAAGCTCCCGGACTTCGTTCGGTCGAGCTACGCCCTGGCGCCCGCGCCGGGGCGTTTCGTCTTTCCCGGCCCCTTCTGAGCGGTCCTCATCACCCGGAAGGAGGCCGACGCTCATGGCAAGGCCCGACAAGGCTGCCGCGGTAGCCGAGCTGACGGACCAGTTCCGCAGCTCGAACGCCGCTGTGCTGACCGAGTACCGGGGTCTCACCGTGGCGCAGCTCAAGACGCTGCGTCGTTCGCTCGGTGAGAACGCCCAGTACGCCGTGGTGAAGAACACGCTGACCAAGATTGCGGCCAACGAGGCCGGGATCACTTCGCTGGACGACCAGTTCACTGGTCCGACGGCGGTTGCCTTCATCACCGGTGACCCGGTGGAGTCGGCGAAGGGTCTTCGTGACTTCGCCAAGGAGAACCCCAACCTCATCATCAAGGGCGGTGTCCTTGACGGTAAGGCACTGACCGCGGATGAGATCAAGAAGCTCGCGGACCTCGAGTCCCGCGAGGTTCTGCTCGCCAAGCTGGCGGGCGCCATGAAGGGCAAGCAGACTCAGGCTGCTCAGGTCTTCCAGGCGCTCCCGTCGAAGTTCGTCCGCACCGCGGAGGCGCTTCGTGCCAAGCAGGCCGAGCAGGGCGGTGCCGAGTAATTCGGCTCGCGCAATGATCGCCGCCCCCTAGGGCGACGGTCGCAGCGGGCCGAATGTACGCCCGCCTACATGTAACTCCGGCACCTGCCGAATTAGTGGAAGGACGCCATCATGGCGAAGCTGTCCCAGGACGACCTGCTCGCGCAGTTCGAAGAGATGACCCTCATCGAGCTCTCCGAGTTCGTGAAGGCCTTCGAGGCGAAGTTCGACGTCACCGCCGCCGCTGCGGTCGCCGTTGCCGCCCCGGGTGCCCCCGGTGCCGCCGCTGAGGCCGTCGAGGAGCAGGACGAGTTCGACGTCATCCTCACCGGCGCCGGCGAGAAGAAGATCCAGGTCATCAAGGTCGTGCGTGAGCTGACCTCGCTGGGTCTGAAGGAGGCCAAGGACCTCGTCGACGGCACCCCGAAGCCGGTCCTCGAGAAGGTCGCCAAGGAGGCCGCCGAGAAGGCTGCCGAGTCCCTCAAGGCCGCCGGCGCTTCCGTCGAGGTCAAGTGACTCAAGGAGTCTGCTGACTCCTCCTGACTGCCTGTGCCGCACGGCACGGACGTCAAACGGCGAAGGGCGATCACCCATCCGGGTGGTCGCCCTTCGGCGTGCCCGCGGCGGCTGCCTTGCTCTTCCGGCGGCGACGAGTATGGTGATCATCGCCGTTGCCTCTCGGGGCCGGCCGACAGGTGCCGGGAGGTGGCCGGGTGAGAACCTCGGGGCGTTCGTCCCGGCAGGGGGGCCTTGACGAACCGCACGCGGCGCGCAATTCTCAGGACGCGTCGTCACATCGATCCGAATCCGAGGCATGGATCGTGGGCGAAGCGGGCAGTAAAGAAGAGCGCACCGCGCGCAAGGGCTAGCCATAGGTGTTGAGAACAGCTGTTGAGAGCTACGTGGGTCTCTGAGAACCCCGACTGGACATCAGTGTGCCGTTTGGCTACACTGACCCTTTGCGCTGCCTGTTAGCTGCCTCCTGCCCGTCACCAGGGGCATGCCCACGCTTGAGCATCGATGACCGAACGTCTCTGACCTGGGATTTCTGTCTCCGTGTCCAGCTTGGGACCGGTACGCGCGTAGTGAGTCCGAGCCCTCGGAAGGACCCCCTCTTGGCCGCCTCGCGCAACGCCTCGACCGCGAATACGAACAACGGTGCCAGCACCGCCCCGCTGCGCATCTCCTTTGCAAAGATCAAGGAGCCCCTCGAGGTTCCGAACCTCCTCGCGCTGCAGACCGAGAGCTTTGACTGGCTCCTCGGCAATGCCGCCTGGAAGGCTCGCGTCGAGGCTGCTCTGGACAGTGGACAAGACGTCCCCACCAAGTCCGGCCTGGAGGAAATCTTCGAGGAGATTTCACCGATCGAGGACTTCTCCGGGTCGATGTCGCTTACGTTCCGCGACCACCGCTTCGAGCCCCCGAAGAACTCGATCGACGAGTGCAAGGAGCGCGACTTCACGTTCGCCGCCCCGCTCTTCGTCACGGCCGAGTTCACCAACAACGAGACCGGTGAGATCAAGTCTCAGACGGTCTTCATGGGCGACTTCCCGCTCATGACGAACAAGGGCACCTTCGTCATCAACGGCACCGAGCGTGTCGTGGTGTCGCAGCTCGTCCGTTCGCCCGGTGTCTACTTCGACTCCTCCATCGACAAGACGTCCGACAAGGACATCTTCTCCGCCAAGATCATCCCGTCCCGGGGTGCCTGGCTGGAGATGGAGATCGACAAGCGCGACATGGTCGGTGTGCGCATCGACCGCAAGCGCAAGCAGTCCGTGACCGTTCTGCTCAAGGCTCTCGGTTGGACGACCGAGCAGATCCTGGAGGAGTTCGGCGAGTACGAGTCCATGCGCGCCACCCTGGAGAAGGACCACACCCAGGGCCAGGACGACGCGCTGCTCGACATCTACCGCAAGCTGCGTCCGGGCGAGCCGCCCACGCGCGAGGCCGCCCAGACACTGCTGGAGAACCTCTACTTCAACCCGAAGCGCTACGACCTCGCGAAGGTCGGCCGCTACAAGGTGAACAAGAAGCTCGGCGCCAACGAGCCGCTGGACGCCGGGGTCCTCACCACCGACGACGTCATCGCCACCATCAAGTACCTGGTGAAGCTGCACGCCGGTGAGACCGAGACGGTCGGCGAGTCCGGTCGCTCGATCATGGTCGAGACCGATGACATCGACCACTTCGGCAACCGTCGTATCCGTAACGTCGGAGAGCTGATCCAGAACCAGGTCCGTACGGGTCTCGCCCGTATGGAGCGCGTCGTGCGCGAGCGCATGACCACCCAGGACGTCGAGGCGATCACGCCTCAGACCCTGATCAACATCCGGCCGGTCGTCGCCTCCATCAAGGAGTTCTTCGGCACCAGCCAGCTGTCCCAGTTCATGGACCAGAACAACCCGCTGTCGGGCCTGACGCACAAGCGTCGTCTCAACGCGCTGGGCCCGGGTGGTCTCTCCCGTGAGCGGGCCGGCTTCGAGGTCCGTGACGTGCACCCGTCGCACTACGGCCGCATGTGCCCGATCGAGACGCCCGAAGGCCCGAACATCGGTCTGATCGGTTCGCTGGCTTCGTACGGCCGCATCAACGCGTTCGGCTTCATCGAGACGCCGTACCGCAAGGTCGTCGAGGGCCAGGTCACCGACGAGGTCGACTACCTGACCGCCGACGAGGAGGACCGCTTCGTCATCGCGCAGGCCAACGCGCCGCTGACCGACGAGCTCCGGTTCGTCGAACCCCGCGTGCTGGTCCGCCGCCGTGGCGGCGAGGTCGACTACGTGCCCGGCGCGGACGTCGACTACATGGACGTCTCGCCGCGCCAGATGGTGTCCGTCGCCACCGCGATGATCCCCTTCCTGGAGCACGACGACGCCAACCGTGCCCTCATGGGCGCGAACATGATGCGTCAGGCGGTGCCGCTGATCAAGTCCGAGGCGCCGCTGGTCGGCACCGGCATGGAGTACCGCTGCGCCACCGACGCCGGTGACGTGCTCAAGGCCGAGAAGGACGGTGTGGTCCAGGAGGTCTCCGCGGACTACATCACCGTGACCAACGACGACGGCACGTACACCACGTACCGCATCGCCAAGTTCATGCGCTCCAACCAGGGCACCTCGGTCAACCAGAAGGTTGTCGTCTCCGAGGGCGACCGGGTCGTCGCCGACCAGGTCCTCGCCGACGGTCCGGCCACCGAGAACGGTGAGATGGCCCTCGGCAAGAACCTGCTCGTGGCGTTCATGCCGTGGGAGGGTCACAACTACGAGGACGCGATCATCCTGTCGCAGCGCCTCGTGCAGGACGACGTCCTCTCCTCGATCCACATCGAGGAGCACGAGGTCGACGCCCGTGACACCAAGCTCGGCCCCGAGGAGATCACCCGGGACATCCCGAACGTCTCCGAAGAGGTCCTCGCCGACCTCGACGAGCGCGGCATCATCCGTATCGGTGCCGAGGTCGTCGCCGGTGACATCCTCGTCGGCAAGGTCACGCCCAAGGGCGAGACCGAGCTGACCCCCGAGGAGCGCCTGCTCCGCGCGATCTTCGGTGAGAAGGCGCGCGAGGTGCGCGACACCTCGCTGAAGGTGCCGCACGGTGAGATCGGCAAGGTCATCGGCGTCCGCGTCTTCGACCGCGAAGAGGGCGACGAGCTGCCGCCGGGCGTGAACCAGCTGGTCCGCGTCTACGTCGCGCAGAAGCGCAAGATCACCGATGGTGACAAGCTCGCCGGCCGTCACGGCAACAAGGGCGTCATCTCGAAGATCCTCCCGATCGAGGACATGCCGTTCCTGGAGGACGGCACCCCGGTCGACATCATCCTCAACCCGCTGGGTGTCCCGTCCCGAATGAACCCGGGACAGGTCCTGGAGATCCACCTCGGCTGGCTCGCCAGCCGCGGCTGGGACGTCTCCGGCCTCGGTGACGAGTGGGCCAAGCGCCTGCAGGCCATCGGCGCCGACCAGGTCGCCCCCGGCACCAACGTCGCCACCCCCGTCTTCGACGGTGCGCGCGAGGACGAGATCTCCGGTCTCTTCGAGGCCACGATCCCGAACCGCGACGGCGACCGGCTGGTGCAGCCCTCCGGCAAGGCCCAGCTGTTCGACGGCCGCTCCGGTGAGCCGTTCCCGGACCCGGTCTCGGTCGGGTACATGTACATCCTCAAGCTGCACCACCTGGTCGACGACAAGCTCCACGCGCGCTCGACCGGCCCGTACTCCATGATCACGCAGCAGCCGCTGGGTGGTAAGGCTCAGTTCGGTGGACAGCGCTTCGGTGAGATGGAGGTGTGGGCCCTTGAGGCATACGGCGCCGCATACGCCCTCCAGGAACTCCTGACGATCAAGTCCGACGACGTGACCGGCCGCGTCAAGGTCTACGAGGCCATCGTCAAGGGCGAGAACATCCCCGAGCCGGGCATCCCTGAGTCCTTCAAGGTGCTCATCAAGGAAATGCAGTCGCTCTGCCTCAACGTGGAGGTGCTGTCCTCGGACGGCATGTCCATCGAGATGCGCGACACGGACGAGGACGTCTTCCGCGCGGCGGAGGAGCTCGGTATCGACCTGTCCCGGCGCGAGCCGAGCAGCGTCGAAGAGGTCTGACGGGTTGGCCGGCCGGATCCCTGTGATCCGGCCGGCTCTCCCCGGACCCGTTCAGACCATTGCTGAAGTGCCCCATTTTCTCGCGTGACGCGAGGGGGCTCGAACCCCCGAAAGAGGGATTGACGACAAGTGCTCGACGTCAACTTCTTCGACGAGCTGCGGATCGGCCTTGCCACCGCGGACGACATCCGGACCTGGTCGCACGGCGAAGTGAAGAAGCCGGAGACCATCAACTACCGCACGCTCAAGCCCGAAAAGGACGGACTCTTCTGCGAGAAGATCTTCGGTCCGACCCGGGACTGGGAGTGCTACTGCGGCAAGTACAAGCGTGTCCGCTTCAAGGGCATCATCTGTGAGCGCTGTGGCGTCGAGGTCACGCGCGCCAAGGTGCGCCGTGAGCGCATGGGCCACATCGAGCTTGCCGCTCCCGTCACCCACATCTGGTACTTCAAGGGCGTCCCGTCGCGCCTGGGCTACCTGCTCGACCTCGCGCCGAAGGACCTTGAGAAGGTCATCTACTTCGCCGCGTACATGATCACGTTCGTGGACGAGGAGCGCCGCACGCGCGACCTGCCCTCGCTGGAGGCGCACGTCTCCGTCGAGCGTCAGCAGATCGAGAACCGCCGCGACGCCGACCTCGAGGCCCGCGCCAAGAAGCTCGAGACCGACCTGGCCGAGCTGGAGGCCGAGGGCGCCAAGGCCGATGTGCGCCGCAAGGTGCGCGAGGGCGCCGAGCGTGAGATGAAGCAGCTGCGCGACCGCGCGCAGCGCGAGATCGACCGCCTCGACGAGGTGTGGAGCCGCTTCAAGAACCTCAAGGTCCAGGACCTGGAGGGCGACGAGCTGCTCTACCGCGAGCTGCGTGACCGCTTCGGCACGTACTTCGACGGCTGCATGGGCGCCGCCGCTCTGCAGAAGCGCCTGGAGTCGTTCGACCTCGACGAGGAGGCCGAGCGCCTCCGCGAGATCATCCGTACCGGCAAGGGCCAGAAGAAGACCCGCGCGCTCAAGCGCCTGAAGGTCGTCTCCGCGTTCCTGCAGACCAGCAACAAGCCCAAGGGCATGGTGCTCGACTGCGTGCCGGTCATCCCGCCGGACCTGCGTCCGATGGTGCAGCTGGACGGTGGCCGCTTCGCGACCTCCGACCTGAACGACCTGTACCGCCGTGTGATCAACCGCAACAACCGCCTGAAGCGTCTTCTCGACCTCGGTGCCCCCGAGATCATCGTGAACAACGAGAAGCGGATGCTGCAGGAGGCCGTCGACGCGCTGTTCGACAACGGCCGCCGCGGTCGCCCGGTCACCGGTCCCGGCAACCGCCCGCTCAAGTCCCTCAGCGACATGCTGAAGGGCAAGCAGGGTCGATTCCGTCAGAACCTTCTCGGTAAGCGTGTGGACTACTCCGCGCGTTCCGTGATCGTCGTCGGCCCGCAGCTCAAGCTGCACCAGTGCGGTCTGCCGAAGGCCATGGCGCTGGAGCTCTTCAAGCCGTTCGTGATGAAGCGCCTGGTCGACCTGAACCACGCGCAGAACATCAAGTCGGCCAAGCGCATGGTCGAGCGCGGCCGCACCGTGGTGTACGACGTACTCGAAGAGGTCATCGCCGAGCACCCGGTGCTGCTGAACCGTGCACCGACCCTGCACCGCCTCGGCATCCAGGCCTTCGAGCCGCAGCTGGTCGAGGGCAAGGCCATCCAGATCCACCCGCTCGTCTGCACCGCGTTCAACGCGGACTTCGACGGTGACCAGATGGCCGTGCACCTGCCGCTCTCCGCGGAGGCGCAGGCCGAGGCCCGCATCCTGATGCTGTCCTCGAACAACATCCTGAAGCCGGCCGACGGCCGTCCCGTCACCATGCCGACCCAGGACATGGTGCTGGGCCTGTTCTTCCTCACCACGGACGAGGAGGAGCGCAACGTCGTCGGACAGGGCCGTTCCTTCGGTTCCACGGCCGAGGCGATCATGGCCTTCGACGCCCGGGAGCTGTCGCTCCAGGCGAAGGTCGACATCCGCTTCCCGGTGGGCACCATCCCGCCGCGCGGCTGGGTGCCGCCGGTCGCCGAGGAGGGCGAGCAGGAGTACCAGCAGGGCGACACGTTCCGGCTGCGTACGTCGCTGGGCCGCGCGCTCTTCAACGAGCTGCTGCCCGAGGACTACCCGTTCGTCGACTACTCCGTCGGCAAGAAGCAGCTCTCCGAGATCGTCAACGACCTCGCCGAGCGCTACCCCAAGGTCATCGTGGCGGCGACGCTCGACAACCTGAAGGCGGCGGGCTTCTACTGGGCGACCCGTTCCGGTGTCACCGTGGCCATCTCCGACGTCGTGGTCCCCGAGGCCAAGAAGGCGATCGTCGCCGGCTACGAGGCGCAGGACGAGAAGGTCCAGAAGCAGTACGAGCGCGGTCTGATCACCAAGGACGAGCGCACGCAGGAACTCATCGCGATCTGGACCAAGGCGACCAACGAGGTCGCCGAGGCGATGAACGCGAACTTCCCCAAGACGAACCCCATCTTCATGATGGTTGACTCGGGTGCCCGAGGAAACATGATGCAGATGCGTCAGATCGCCGGTATGCGTGGTCTGGTGTCCAACGCCAAGAACGAGACGATCCCGCGTCCCATCAAGGCGTCCTTCCGTGAGGGCCTCACCGTTCTGGAGTACTTCATCTCCACGCACGGTGCCCGTAAGGGTCTGGCGGACACCGCCCTGCGTACCGCCGACTCGGGTTACCTGACCCGTCGTCTGGTGGACGTCTCGCAGGACGTGATCATTCGCGAGGAGGACTGCGGCACCGACCGCGGCCTGAAGCTGAAGATCGCCGTCAAGGGTGCGGACGGCGTGCTCCGCAAGACGGAGGACGTCGAGACCTCGGTCTACGCCCGCATGCTCGCCGAGGACGTCGTCGTCGACGGCAAGGTCATCGCGCCTGCCAACGTCGACCTCGGTGACGTTCTGATCGACGCCCTGGTGGGCGCCGGAGTCGAGGAGGTCAAGACCCGTTCGGTCCTGACCTGTGAGTCCGCGGTCGGCACCTGTGCCTTCTGCTACGGACGCTCGCTCGCCACCGGCAAGCTGGTCGACATCGGTGAGGCGGTCGGCATCATCGCCGCCCAGTCCATCGGTGAGCCCGGTACCCAGCTGACGATGCGTACCTTCCACACCGGTGGTGTGGCCGGTGACGACATCACCCAGGGTCTGCCCCGAGTCGTCGAGCTCTTCGAAGCCCGTACGCCCAAGGGTGTCGCCCCGATCTCGGAGGCGGCCGGCCGCGTCCGTATCGAGGAGACCGAGAAGACCAAGAAGATCGTCGTCACCCCGGACGACGGCAGCGACGAGACGGCGTTCCCGATCTCGAAGCGTGCCCGTCTGCTGGTGGGCGAGGGCGACCACGTCGAGGTGGGCCAGAAGCTCACCGTGGGTGCCACCAACCCGCACGACGTGCTGCGGATCCTCGGCCAGCGCGCCGTCCAGGTCCACCTGGTCGGCGAGGTCCAGAAGGTCTACAACTCGCAGGGTGTGTCGATCCACGACAAGCACATCGAGATCATCATCCGGCAGATGCTGCGCCGTGTGACGATCATCGAGTCCGGCGACGCGGAACTGCTGCCGGGCGAGCTCGTCGAGCGCTCGAAGTTCGAGACCGAGAACCGTCGTGTGGTCACCGAGGGCGGTCACCCCGCCTCCGGCCGTCCGCAGCTGATGGGTATCACCAAGGCCTCGCTCGCCACCGAGTCGTGGCTGTCGGCGGCGTCCTTCCAGGAGACGACCAGGGTTCTGACCGACGCGGCGATCAACGCCAAGTCGGACTCCCTGATCGGCCTCAAGGAGAACGTCATCATCGGTAAGCTCATCCCGGCCGGTACGGGCCTGTCCCGCTACCGCAACATCCGGGTCGAGCCGACCGAGGAGGCCAAGGCCGCGATGTACTCGGCCGTCGGCTACGACGACATCGACTACTCGCCGTTCGGCACGGGCTCCGGCCAGGCCGTTCCGCTGGAGGACTACGACTACGGTCCGTACAACCAGTAAGCGAGTCGCCTGAACGACCGGAGGGCGGCCATCCCGTACGCACGGGGTGGTCGCCCTCCGGCGTGTGCACCGGTTCGGTGAAGCCTCGGTGTGCAGGGGGCCGCCCGGGGTAGTGTCCGGTCCTGATCATGGGTTCTGACAAGCGGAGCACGGGGGGCGGGCGTGGAGACAGCACGTGTCTTCTTCGGAATCTCGGCGGCGTTATCGATGCCGTGGGGATCAGGGTGGCAGCGAAGCCGTCCCTGGCTGACGGTTTCCTTCGTGGCCGTCTACAGCGTGTACAGCATTGCTCCGTACACACATGAGACGAGACCCTGGGCGGCCTTTGTCGCCGCTGTTCTGCTCGCCTGCGGTTCGGTCCTGTTCCATCAGTCGACTGCGATGCCGTCGCCCGGCTTCTCTCTCACATTTCCCTTGAGTACGAGTTCTTCACCGGCAACGAGACGTGCGGGGGCGGTCCTTTTGTGCGTCGCCGTGTTGCTCGCGTTGTGGACTGCGGGCGGGACAACCACCATCCTCGGCAGAGCTCTGCTGCACAGCGACCGAGTGGCGATCTTCCTGTCTGCACTTCTTCTCGCGGTGTTCGGCGGAGGATCACTGGCCAAGGCGGCCACGGCCCCGGTGTGCGCCGAAGTCGAGTCGATGCCGGACGGGCCGGAAAAGAGCAAGGCTCTGGATTTCATGAGCGGCAGTAAGAACATCGGGCTGCTGGAGCGCGGACTTCTGTTCGTCTTTATCGCCGCCGGCCAGCCCGAAGCCGCAGCTCTGGTCCTGGCGGCCAAGTCCCTGGCGCGCGTACCGACGAACGACCACGGGAAGCACGCCTCGGAATACTTCCTCATCGGTACGCTGGCCAGTGTCATCGCGTCCCTGGCGATGGGCATGGCTGCTCGTTCCGCGGTCGGGCTGCCTGTCCTCTAGGAGGAGGGCTTTTGGATCTGACCGAGCATCCACTCGTTCGGAAGCTCCTGACCCTCGATCTGGCGCTCGGTGACTATGTCGTCGCGGGCAGCGGACCGTTGCTGGCCCATGGGCTCAGGGAGGCTGTGGGAGACCTGGACGTGGTGGCCAGGGGAGCGGCTTGGAAGCTTGCCGTCAGCCTGTCCGAGCCCGTGGCGGCACCGTCCGGGTACGGCCGTATGGTGCTGCTCTTCGATGGCTGCCTGGAAGTCTTCGATCGCTGGCTGCCCGGTTCCGCAGGGCCGGACGAACTGATCGAAGGCGCCGAACTGATTCAGGGCATACCGTTTTGCCCGCTCCTTGAGGTGGCCGCCTGGAAGGAAAGATCTGATCGCTGTAAGGACCGCGAGGATCTTCTGCTGATCAGGAGCTACTTGAATCGCCACGGGCTGAACCGTGAACAAAGGGATTGAGGCCGGGCGATTGCCTCGGTTCGAAGGGGCGGCGGAGGTAGTCGCAGTTGCGGAGCAGAACGTCGGCGTGTCCCGGTGGACAGGATTTGTTTTGACCGGAGTCGACGAGGTAGGTACGCTCAGACCTTGTGCCTGGGGTGTGCCTGGGCTCGTGTGCGTGTCCTCAACCGCATGGCGAGTCCGCCAACGGCCACCGCAATCTGCGCCCCCTTCTGCCTTGCGGCAGGAGCCTGCAGCATTCGACACACCCGACCGCGTGGGTCGGTGACGTTCCAGGTTAGTTTCACGAACGGCACACAGAAACCGGAGAAGTAGTGCCTACGATCCAGCAGCTGGTCCGGAAGGGCCGGCAGGACAAGGTCGAGAAGAACAAGACGCCCGCACTTGAGGGTTCGCCCCAGCGCCGCGGCGTCTGCACGCGTGTGTTCACGACCACCCCGAAGAAGCCGAACTCGGCACTCCGTAAGGTCGCGCGTGTGCGTCTGACCTCCGGTATCGAGGTCACGGCCTACATCCCGGGTGAGGGACACAACCTGCAGGAGCACTCCATCGTGCTCGTGCGTGGTGGCCGTGTGAAGGACCTGCCGGGTGTTCGTTACAAGATCATCCGCGGCTCCCTTGACACCCAGGGTGTCAAGAACCGCAAGCAGGCCCGCAGCCGCTACGGCGCCAAGAAGGAGAAGTAAGAATGCCTCGTAAGGGCCCCGCCCCGAAGCGCCCGGTCATCATCGACCCGGTCTACGGTTCTCCTCTTGTCACCTCGCTGATCAACAAGATCCTGCTCAACGGCAAGCGCTCCACCGCCGAGCGGATCGTGTACGGCGCCATGGAAGGCCTCCGCGAGAAGACCGGCAACGACCCGGTCATCACGCTGAAGCGCGCGCTTGAGAACGTCAAGCCCTCGCTCGAGGTCAAGTCCCGCCGTGTCGGTGGCGCCACCTACCAGGTGCCGATCGAGGTCAAGCCCGGTCGCGCCTCCACCCTCGCGCTGCGCTGGCTCGTGGGTTACTCCCGCGCCCGCCGCGAGAAGACCATGACCGAGCGCCTCATGAACGAGCTGCTCGACGCCTCCAACGGTCTTGGCGCTGCTGTCAAGAAGCGTGAGGACACCCACAAGATGGCCGAGTCCAACAAGGCCTTCGCGCACTACCGCTGGTAGTCGCTACCCACATCGAGACCGAGAGAAGATTGAGCCTTATGGCCACCACTTCGCTTGACCTGGCCAAGGTCCGCAACATCGGGATCATGGCCCACATCGACGCGGGCAAGACGACCACCACTGAGCGGATCCTCTTCTACACCGGCGTTTCGTACAAGATCGGTGAAGTCCACGACGGCGCTGCCACGATGGACTGGATGGAGCAGGAGCAGGAGCGCGGCATCACGATCACGTCTGCCGCGACGACCTGCCACTGGCCGCTCAATGATGTTGACCACACCATCAACATCATCGACACCCCGGGTCACGTCGACTTCACCGTCGAGGTGGAGCGTTCGCTCCGCGTCCTCGACGGCGCCGTCACCGTGTTCGACGGTGTGGCGGGCGTCGAGCCGCAGTCCGAGACCGTCTGGCGTCAGGCGGACCGCTACGGCGTGCCGCGTATCTGCTTCGTCAACAAGCTCGACCGCACCGGTGCCGACTTCTTCCGCTGCGTCACCATGATCACGGACCGCCTCGGCGCGACCCCGATCGTGATGCAGCTCCCCATCGGTGCCGAGGCCGACTTCACGGGTGTCGTCGACCTCGTGACGATGAAGGCGTTCGTCTACCCCGCCGAGGCGACCAAGGGCGAGGCGTACGACGTCGTCGACATCCCGGCCAACCTGGTCGAGGCTGCCGACGAGTGGCGCGCCAAGCTCCTCGAGGCCGCCGCGGAGAACGACGAGACGCTCATGGAGCTCTACCTGGAGGGCGAAGAGCCTTCCGCGGAGCAGCTCTACGAGGGCATCCGTCGCATCACCATCAACTCGGGCAAGGGCGGCGAGACGACCGTCACCCCCGTGTTCTGCGGCACCGCGTTCAAGAACAAGGGCGTCCAGCCCCTGCTCGACGCCGTCGTGCGCTACCTCCCCTCCCCCCTGGACGTCGAGGCCATCGAGGGCCACAGCGTCAAGGACCCGGAGGAGGTCGTCAAGCGCAAGCCGTCCGACGACGAGCCGCTCGCGGCCCTCGCGTTCAAGATCATGAGCGACCCGCACCTCGGCAAGCTCACCTTCGTCCGGGTCTACTCGGGCCGCCTGGAGTCCGGCACCGCGGTGCTGAACTCCGTCAAGGGCAAGAAGGAGCGCATCGGCAAGATCTACCGCATGCACGCGAACAAGCGTGAGGAGATCGATTCGGTGGGCGCCGGCGACATCATCGCCGTCATGGGCCTGAAGCAGACCACCACCGGTGAGACGCTGTGCGACGACAAGAACCCGGTGATCCTGGAGTCCATGGACTTCCCGGCGCCGGTCATCCAGGTCGCCATCGAGCCCAAGTCCAAGGGTGACCAGGAGAAGCTGGGTGTCGCCATCCAGCGCCTCTCGGAGGAGGACCCCTCCTTCCAGGTCCACTCGGACGAGGAGACCGGCCAGACCATCATCGGTGGTATGGGTGAGCTCCACCTCGAGGTGCTCGTCGACCGCATGAAGCGCGAGTTCCGCGTCGAGGCCAACGTCGGCAAGCCCCAGGTCGCGTACCGCGAGACGATCCGCAAGGCCGTCGAGCGCATCGACTACACCCACAAGAAGCAGACCGGTGGTACCGGTCAGTTCGCCAAGGTGCAGATCGCGATCGAGCCCATCGAGAGCGGCGAGACCTCGTACGAGTTCGTCAACAAGGTCACCGGTGGCCGCATCCCCCGTGAGTACATCCCCTCGGTGGACGCGGGTGCTCAGGAAGCCATGCAGTTCGGCATCCTGGCCGGCTACGAGATGGTGGGCGTCCGCGTCATCCTTCTCGACGGTGGCTACCACGAGGTCGACTCCTCCGAGCTGGCGTTCAAGATCGCCGGTTCGCAGGCGTTCAAGGAGGGTGCCCGCAAGGCGTCCCCCGTGCTCCTCGAGCCGATGATGGCCATCGAGGTGACCACGCCCGAGGACTACATGGGCGATGTCATCGGTGACATCAACTCCCGCCGTGGCCAGATCCAGGCCATGGAGGAGCGCAGCGGCGCTCGCGTCGTGAAGGGCCTCGTGCCCCTTTCGGAGATGTTCGGCTACGTCGGAGACCTCCGCAGCAAGACCTCGGGTCGCGCAAGCTACTCGATGCAGTTCGACTCCTACGCCGAGGTTCCGCGGAACGTCGCCGAGGAGATCATCGCGAAGGCCAAGGGCGAGTAACTCTCCCGAGCTCACGCTTTAGGCTTGTCACCGGAGCCTGGGGGGCATTCGTCGCGGAGCGCAAGCAATGCGGCGATTGTCCCCGGCCCCGGCATCCCAGCAAAGATCACCTGGCGCCGATGAAGCAAGGCGTACAGAACCACTCCACAGGAGGACCCAGTGGCGAAGGCGAAGTTCGAGCGGACTAAGCCGCACGTCAACATCGGCACCATCGGTCACATCGACCACGGTAAGACGACCCTCACGGCCGCCATTACCAAGGTGCTGCACGACGCGTACCCGGACCTGAACGAGGCCTCGGCCTTCGACCAGATCGACAAGGCTCCCGAGGAGCGCCAGCGCGGTATCACCATCTCGATCGCGCACGTCGAGTACCAGACGGAGTCGCGTCACTACGCGCACGTCGACTGCCCGGGTCACGCGGACTACATCAAGAACATGATCACGGGTGCGGCGCAGATGGACGGCGCCATCCTCGTGGTCGCCGCCACCGACGGCCCGATGCCGCAGACCAAGGAGCACGTGCTCCTGGCCCGCCAGGTCGGCGTTCCGTACATCGTCGTCGCCCTGAACAAGGCCGACATGGTGGACGACGAGGAGATCCTGGAGCTCGTCGAGCTCGAGGTCCGTGAGCTCCTCTCCGAGTACGAGTTCCCGGGCGACGACGTTCCGGTCGTCAAGGTCTCGGCGCTCAAGGCCCTTGAGGGCGACAAGGAGTGGGGCCAGTCCGTCCTCGACCTGATGAAGGCCGTCGACGAGGCGATCCCGCAGCCCGAGCGTGACGTCGACAAGCCGTTCCTGATGCCGATCGAGGACGTCTTCACGATCACCGGTCGTGGCACCGTCGTCACCGGTCGTATCGAGCGTGGTGTCCTGAAGGTCAACGAGACCGTCGACATCGTCGGTATCAAGACCGAGAAGACCACCACCACGGTCACCGGCATCGAGATGTTCCGCAAGCTGCTCGACGAGGGCCAGGCCGGTGAGAACGTCGGTCTGCTCCTCCGTGGCATCAAGCGCGAGGACGTCGAGCGCGGCCAGGTCATCATCAAGCCCGGTTCGGTCACGCCGCACACCGAGTTCGAGGCCCAGGCCTACATCCTGTCGAAGGACGAGGGTGGCCGTCACACCCCGTTCTTCAACAACTACCGCCCGCAGTTCTACTTCCGTACCACGGACGTGACGGGCGTTGTGACCCTTCCCGAGGGCACCGAGATGGTCATGCCGGGCGACAACACCGTCATGAACGTCGCGCTGATCCAGCCGGTCGCCATGGAAGAGGGCCTGAAGTTCGCCATCCGTGAGGGTGGCCGGACCGTGGGCGCCGGCCAGGTCACCAAGATCGTCAAGTAATCACCTGACTGTCTGACCTGGTTGCTCCGCACAGAGCACCAAGAAGGGCCCCGGCCCGCCGCGCAAGCGGTGGACCGGGGCCCTTCGGCATGCGCCCGCCTGCGTCGTCAGGCCTGCCGGGGGCGCCAGAGCCAGGGGTGGGCGTCGACCCCCAATGCCACCACCGTCGGCCGCCCGCCCTTCCCGATGTGCAGCGCGGGTCCGTCCAGCGCCACGGGGCCGTGCTGTCGTACGAAGAGCTTTCCGGCGGTACGGACCTGAGTCAGGCCCTTCTCTGTGCGGCCGAGCAGCACGGGGCCGCCCGGCGACCCCGCCGCGGACACCGGCCCGTACCCGTCGAAGCCCACCCGGTCCTCGATCAGCCGCCCATACCCGTCGATGCCGGTCTCCGCCGCTGTCTCCCCGGTCCGCAAGGTCGTCAGGCCGGCCTTCGCCGCCGCGCGGTAGTACAGCTCGACGGCCCCGTCCGCACCGGGCAGCGCGGCCGGGCCGTCGCCGGGCACCGGTACCCCGCTGATCTGGGTGCGCGCGGTGACCTCGTCGCCGGGCGTGTCCTGTGTCCAGTGGTGCACCGCGAAACGGCCCGCCGCGAACACATGGACACACCCCACGTCGTCCACCACGGCACTCAGCCCGTCCTGGATCTCGCCGCCACCCGTGTCCCGCCATCCGCTCCACCGGCCGGCCGTGTCCCGTACCCGCGTACTGAGGCCCTTCTCCGCGTTCCGTACGAAGAGGTGGACCCGCCCGTCGGGGGCGGTGATCGCGACCGGGACGCCGATCCGGCGCCCGTCCACATCGTTCCGCTCGGGGTTGCCCAGTCCCTGCCAGGCACGGAAGTCGCCGCCGGGCGAGAGCTGTTCCAGCACGACGATCTCGCGTTCGTTGTTCCCGCCGTGGCCGCTGAGCGCGGCGAACCACAGCCCGAAGAGCAACTGCCGCCCGTCCGGCAGGAGCGTGCTGCCCAGGATCGGTGCGAGCGGGCCGCCGCCGAGGTCGTCCGGTGTGTTCCACATCCCGCTGCCCGGCGCGCTCTCGCGCCAGCGCACCGCCCGCAGCCCCAGCACCCCGTACGCGACGAGCCGGCCGTCCGTGTCGGTGGCGACGGCGGGGCGTGGGCCCGGGTAGCGGTGGTGGGTGGCCCGAACCCAGCCCTTCCGGTTGGTCAGCGGTCGGTCGCCGCCCACGCTGTAGTCACCGCAGCCAGCCGGGTTGCCGCACCGCCAGTCGGCCGAGCCCCCGTACGGCACCAGGTGCGACGCCTTCTCGGCCAGCACGGCGGGCGGCAGGTTCTTGGGCCAGTGCCGGTTGTAGTAGCCGCGGAACGCCGTGGTGGCGAAGCTCGGCACCCCGCCGCCCACGGCGGTGGTCCGGGCCACCCACCGGATCAGCGCCGTCCAGGTGAACAACGCCGCCGCGGTGTGGTCGGGGTGGTCGGAGTAGCCCTTCTGCTCGCTGTCCCGTCGCCGGACGAGCTCGCTGCTGTGCTGGATGTCGGGGTCCGGATCCATGGTGTGCACGATGCTCGGCCGATATCGGTCGAACAGCCCGTCGAGTACGTCGAGGAGTCCGTCGTAGGTGTACGAACCCGCCTTCTGGAGCGGTGAGTTGTCGGCTACGACGGTGGGCAGAACGAGCCGCCGGTCCTGCCAGAGGCTGGGCAGCCCGAGGCGTCCGTACGAGGTATGCATGGCGGTGTTGATGAAGATCAGCTCGACCCTGTGGCCGCCGTTCCCGAGGCGGTTGATCTCGGCGCGGTGGTTGCCGTGGAGATCGATGACCGACTTCTGCCACTGAGTGAACCTGCCGAGGCCGAGCAGCGTCGCGTACGCCTGGCGGAGCCCCTGGTGACGTGAGGAGGAGTACGCCGCCTTGTCGGGGGCGGGCAGCGGCCGGCCGGGGACACGGTTGACGCCGGTGGCCTCGCCCGCGGTCAGATAGACGCAGACCAGCGGTGTCCCGGCGTCGAGGGCCCGCTGGGCGTCCGGGTTCATGAAGTACAGGTCGTCGTCCGGGTGGGCGAGGACCTGCATCATCAGGGCCGGGTGCGGGGTGCTGATCGGGAGGCCGGGCAGCGGGTCGGCGGTGGGGCTGCGGCGGCGCGGCGGTGCGGGCACGGTGCAGGCGGCGAGGGCGGTCAGACCCATCGCACCGGCCGTCGTCAGCAGGGTGCGCCGCGACAGACCCGTACGAGATGCGCGCGACGCAGATCGATCCGTCACACCGTGCTCCGTCCACTTCCCCCGCAGCGGGCGGTTGTGCGGCCCTGCGCTGCGTACCGATTCCATGCGGGCGGCGGAGGGGGCGAGCCGCTGCCGCGGGGGGATAGACGGGGAATCCGGAGGGCGGGTTGCCTGGGTTTCCGCGGGTGTGGGCCGGACGGCGCAGCACCGGAAGGCGCCGCACGCCTTGATCAGTACGCGGGGGTGCGCACCATGAACACGTCGATCGGGTCCGGCTGCTGTCGGTCTGCGTCACCGCAGTTCCGGCGCGGCTGCCCCACCGGTCCGGCGCAGCCCCGCTCCTGGGATGCCGCGCAGCAGCCGGGCGCCGATCTCCGCGAGCCGGGCCCCGTCCGGTGGGGTGCGGCCCAGGCCGATGGCGTACTCGACGAGGGAGGTGTCGGCGGTGACCGGGCGGGGCCAGGCGTGGGCGTCCGGGGAGCCCGCTTCCGCGAGGGCGGCGAGCAGGGCCGGCAGCCGGCCCCGGAGGCGTCCCTCGTCGGGGCCGGGCGCTACGGAGACGATCGCCCAGGCGGAGTGCCGCAGACGCAGCGGCGGCGGGGCACAGAGCAGGGCGTGCGGTACGGGCCCGGTGTCGGCGGCGGACTCCAGGATCTCCCAGGCGCGGAAGAGCTCCTCGACGACGAGATCGCGGCCCGCGGAGGAGACCTGCGAGGTGCAGGAGCGGACGGGGGCCGTCGGGGTCAGCACGGTGAGGGGGGACCCGCCCGGCCGCGTGGGAGCGGAGCCGACCGGTCGGCGCCAGTCCCACGCGGCCCACGTCGCGAAGAAGTGCCGCAGAAGAGGCAGGGGCGGCAGATCCCCGGTCTCGTGGGCGGTACGGGCCGCCAGCACGGTCCACGCCAGGCCGGGCAGTCCGCCGCACGGGGCGGAGTCCAGACCGCGTGCCCGCGCCCATCCCTTCACCTCGCGGGCGAGCCGGGTGAACGCGTCCCGGTGCGGGTCCGCCGCCGTCGGCACCGCGTCCGCGTCGCTCACCGCGCCGAGCGCCGTCGCCGCGGCCTCGCCCAGTCCGGTGCGGCGGGCCACCGCCTCGGCGGGGGAGAGGCCGCCCGTCGCGACCGTCACCAGGTCCACCCGCAGCCCTGCGAGACCGAAGCGCAGTCCGGGTACGCGGGCTCCGGTCACCTCGCGCAGGCCGACGGCGTCCGGCAGGGCGGCGTTCAGCCGCTCCCGTGTCCCCGGGAGATCCCCGTCCCCGGGCAGCGCCGCGACCAGGTCCACGTCGGCGCCGGGCAGCGCACAGCCCATCCGTCGTGAACCGGCCAGGTGGACGCGGCCCTCGGGCAGGGCGGCGGCCACCCGGCTGACGATCTCCGCCGCGGTGCCGCTGTCGTCCGCTTCCGCCGCGGCCGCCCCGGTCAGCTCCACCCGAACCCCGAAATGGTCCGACACGTACAGCCCGTCCGGTGTCGGTACGTCGCCCAGCAGCGCTGCCGACACGGGACGCAGCCGCCCCGGGCGGACCAGCACCCGGTCGAGCCGGGACGCCCGCCCCGTCAGGGAGGAGACGGCCGCCAGCGGGTTGACGGACGGATCGAAGGTCGGCGTCCGGTCGCCGGCGCCGTGCACCCGGCTCCAGGCATCGGGCATTCCCAGCCTCTCCTGTGGGGTGTCCCCGCCGTCGTTGAAGTCGCCGAGCAGCATCACATCGCCCTCGATGGCGGCCAACCCTGTTGCCAGATCGGTCAGTTCGGTGTCGCGCCGGGCCGTGCCGTTCGCCGAGTGGTCGCTGCTGAGATGGGTGACCGCGACCGTGACGGGTCCCTCCGCGCTCTCCACGACCACGGCGGCGACCGCCTTGTGCGGGCCGAGGACGTGCAGGCCCGCCTCCCGCACGGGGAGTCTGCTGAGCAGCAGCAGACCGCAGTCGGCGACGTCCCGGCCGGCCGGATCGGCCCAGAACGTGTAGCTCTCGCGGACCCACGTCGTGGACAACAGCAGACCGAGCAGGGCGGGCTCGGCCTCCTGGAGGGCGATGACGTCCGCGTCCGCCGCATGCAGGGCGTCGAGGAGGAGCGGCCGGCGCCGTGCGGTGTCGATGCGGTCGCTGTCGTAGCGGTCCCAGAGGGTGTTCCAGGTCAGCAGCGTCAGGGGACCGGGCAGCACGGATGCCGGCACCCCCTCGGGTACGGGCGCCCAGACGTCCCCCGGCGCGGAGAACACGTGCGGCGTGCGGGAGGTGAAGCAGGGGGACGGCAGCCGGCGCGGGGCGCGTACCCGCCCGGCGTCCGTCGCGTCGATCCGGTCCACACCGGAGGGCCGGTCCCACACCACCTCGCCGTCCGCCTCGAAGAACAGCACACGGTGCCAGGGAATCTCCCCGCCGGGTGTGAACCGGGGCAGCGGCACCCGTTCGGGCGGGGCCCCGCGCTGCGACACGCCCATCAGGAAGCGCGCCGGGTCGAACCGGGCGTCCCAGCGGATCCGGTGGTAGATCTCCTCGCTCGTACGCATTCAGGGCCTTCCGTCTGGATCATGCCGGGCTCGCGGGTTCCGGCACGCGCGCTCGCCGTGTTGTCGTCACTCGCCAGGGCTCCGCCCTGACTCCCTCCTCCGCCTTGCGATCGCACGCACCAGAACCCGCTCCCTGATCCGGCCCGATCCAGACGGAAGGCCCTACGCCCTGTCCTCCACGGTTCCGCTCGCGCCGATGTACCAGGTGCGGTGCGCCTGGCCGGGATACGGGGGTACGAACCGGTGCAGCTGCGAGGTCAGCACCTCCCGAGGCACCGGGTGGGTGCGGCGTTCGTTGCGGCGCATGAGCTCCGCCCCGTCGACCAGGGCCACGGCGTGGGTCAGCAGAGCATCCCTGCGCCGGGCGACGGCGTGCACCAGGGAACGCTGGTGCACGTTGAGCGAGGTGGCGTCCCAGACGACCGTGCCACCCGCGGCGAGCGCGGCGTCCAGCCGGTCGAGGCCCTCGCGCAGTACTTCTCCGTTGGCCTTCTGGTCCGCGCGTGATCCTCGGGCCAGGCGCAGGTCGTCGAGCGAGAGATACGTGTCGACGCCGGGCAGCCCGCGGCCGAAGGTGCTCTTGCCGCTGCCGGAGGGGCCGACCAGATGGATCAGGCGGGGGAAGTCCCCGGCCCGCCACCGCCAGGTCGCCGCGACGGCCTCCTCGGCGGTGCCGACCCGGTCCGCGGCGCAGGCCTCGCGGGCCTGTGCCCGGCAGCGGGCGGCGGCAGCCGGCTCCAGGTCCGCGAACGCCTCGCGCAGCCCGTCCGGCTCCCGCACCTCCTGCGCGTACAGCGACGACCACTCCACCTGCTCGCGCGCCTCGTCGGTGTCCGCCACCGTGGCGGCCAGCGCGTGCAGCAGAGGAAGATCGGCGGCGAACGACATCCGGGCCAGTCCGGCCCGGCGCTCCTCGTCCGGGTACGGGCGGTGCAGCGCGGGGTGCAACCCGACGAGGTCCGCGACGCGGCGGGCGAGCGGCATCCCCAGCGTCCGCGCGAGCGCGGGCGCCAGCTCGGTCCGCCGTCCGCGGTGCAGCAGCGCGGCCAGTACGCCGGTCAGCCGGTCGTCACCCGTGCGTCCCGACGTGTCGAGGGCGTCACCCATCGCGACGGCCGCCCCGCAATCCCCCGGCGCCGTGCCCGCGGCGGCGGCCAGTGCCGCCGCGTCGACGGGCGCCCCGGAGCGTACGGCCCACAGGGCGGCGGCCGGACCGAGCCCGTTCTCCACGACGGGGGCGTGCATCCAGTGCGCATCGGTCTGTACGTGGCCGGGCCGCACCCACTTCGCCACCCGGCGCCCGAAGTCCGGTGCGTCGAAGCCGTCCGCGGGCCGTACGACGTACCCCTCCTGTCGTCCGGTGTCCGGCCGCAACGCCCGCAGCGCCCTCTCGGCCCGCGCGTCGAACACTCCGCGCCACAGCACCGGCGGCACGGGAATCCCCAGCTCGCGCAGGAAGGCGACGGTCCGGTCCCAGTCCAGGCAGTGCTGCCCGTCCCAGACGGAGAAACCGTAGAAGAAGGAGTCCAGTTGGTCGTACGCGATCGAGTGGCGCGCGAACATGTTCTCCCCGCACACCCGCCACCCCTCGGGGATCCGGGCGCCGATCCGGCCTTGGAGCGCCTTCACCCAGCCCCGCGAGGGGTGGTGGGCGGAATCGAGGGAGCGGGCGTGCAGGCCGTCGGTGTAGAGGGTGGTGTTCTCACCGTCCAGCTTCTCGGTGACGACGACCTCGCGGCCGGTCAGCCCGGAGAGATCCGCGATCCGTACGTCGTCCGAGGCGGCCCCCGGGGACCAGGGCAGATGAGCGGTACGTGGATAGTGCGTACGCATGATCGGTGTCCCTGGTGACGACGGCGTGCCCGGCCGGTCACTGTAGGGGCGGGGGCGTACGGCACTCGACCGAATTACGGCGAGCGCCGCCCGGCATTGCTCCCGCTGCGCGCCCGCGTTTGACCGAGCGACCGCGCGCGGTAAGATCCTCGGCCCGATTGGCCAGGCTCACGCCCCGTATGGCACACTGACCAGGTTGCTCGGTTGAGTGTCAATGCTGCGCGCCTCCCGCCGGGAGGACCGGAAGCGAGTCCCACAGTACTCGTCGACCCCTTGCGGGTCGGACGTACGGGAATCTTCCGGGAAGCGTCAGTGGGGCACCGGCCAGGCACCCGGTGGGTGTTCCGCCCCCGACAGCTCTTGATTGAGCACAGCGCGGTCCTCGGGCCCGCACCCCCTTGGTTGGGAAATCCTTCGGGAGTTCTGCGTGGAGGGGATGCGACACGCCCGACCGCGTGGGTCGGAGACGGGGTTACCAGAGCCCTCGGGTTCCAGAGCGTTATGAGAGACAGGACTACTAGTAGCCATGGCGGGACAGAAGATCCGCATCCGGCTCAAGGCCTACGACCACGAGGTCATCGACTCCTCGGCGAAGAAGATCGTCGAGACGGTGACTCGCACTGGTGCGTCGGTCGCGGGCCCGGTGCCGCTGCCCACTGAGAAGAACGTGTACTGCGTCATCAAGTCGCCGCACAAGTACAAGGACTCGCGCGAGCACTTCGAGATGCGGACGCACAAGCGCCTCATCGACATCCTCGACCCCACGCCGAAGACGGTTGACTCGCTGATGCGTCTCGACCTGCCGGCGGGCGTCGACATCGAGATCAAGCTCTGAGGTGACGCGCGAGATGGCTAAGAACATTAAGGGCGTTCTGGGCGAGAAGCTCGGCATGACCCAGGTCTGGGACGAGAACAACCGGGTCGTCCCGGTGACCGTCGTCAAGGCCGGGCCCTGCGTCGTCACCCAGGTCCGCACCAACGACAACGACGGCTACGAGGCAGTCCAGATCGCCTTCGGCGAGATCGACCCCCGCAAGGTGAACAAGCCCCTCAAGGGTCACTTCGCCAAGGCCGACGTGACCCCGCGCCGCCACCTGGTGGAGCTCCGCACCGCCGACGCCAGCGAGTACACGCTGGGCCAGGAAGTCACTGCCGAGGTGTTCGAGTCCGGCGTCAAGGTCGACGTCACGGGCAAGAGCAAGGGCAAGGGCTTCGCCGGTGTGATGAAGCGTCACAACTTCAAGGGTGGCAAGGCGTCCCACGGTGCCCACCGTGTGCACCGCATGCCCGGCTCCATCGGTGGCTGTGCCACCCCCGGCCGTGTCTTCAAGGGCATGCGCATGGCGGGTCGCATGGGCAACGAGCGTGTCACCACCCAGAACCTGACCATCCACGCGGTTGACGCGGAGAAGGGTCTGCTCCTCATCAAGGGCGCAGTCCCCGGTCCGAACGGCGGCCTCGTCCTGGTCCGTACCGCGGCCAAGGGGGCTTGAGGTAATGAGCACCATTGACATCCTTTCGCCGGCAGGCGACAAGGCCGGTACCGTCGAGCTCCCCGCGGAGATCTTCGACGCGAAGACCAGCGTTCCGCTGATCCACCAGGTCGTTGTCGCACAGCTGGCCGCTGCCCGTCAGGGCACGCACAAGACCAAGACCCGCGGCGAAGTCCGTGGCGGTGGCCGCAAGCCGTACCGCCAGAAGGGCACCGGCCGCGCGCGCCAGGGTTCGACCCGTGCGCCGCAGTTCGCCGGCGGTGGCGTCGTCCACGGCCCGCAGCCGCGTGACTACTCGCAGCGGACCCCGAAGAAGATGAAGGCCGCCGCCCTGCGCGGTGCCCTCTCGGACCGGGCCCGTCACTCCCGCATCCACGTCGTCACCGGCGTGGTCGAGGGTGCCGTCTCCACCAAGGCCGCCAAGACGCTGTTCGGCAAGATCTCGGAGCGCAAGAACCTGCTCCTGGTCGTCGACCGTGCCGACGAGGCCGCGTGGCTGTCCGCCCGCAACCTGCCCCAGGTGCACATCCTGGAGCCGGGCCAGCTGAACACGTACGACGTGATCGTCTCTGACGACGTGGTCTTCACCCAGGCCGCCTTCGAGTCCTTCGTGTCTGGCCCCCAGACCGCTGAGACCGAAGGGAGCGACGCCTGATGAGTGAGGCGACCGTTACCAGCAAGACCTACTCGGACCCGCGCGACGTTCTCGTCAAGCCGGTCGTTTCCGAGAAGAGCTACGCGCTGCTCGACGAGAACAAGTACACGTTCATCGTCGCGCCCGGCTCCAACAAGACCCAGATCAAGCAGGCCGTGGAAGCGGTCTTCTCGGTCAAGGTCACCGGGGTCAACACGATCAACCGGCAGGGCAAGCGCAAGCGCACCCGCACCGGTTTCGGCAAGCGTGCTGACACCAAGCGCGCCATCGTGACCCTCGCCGAGGGCGACCGTATCGACATCTTCGGCGGTCCGACCGCCTGAGGGCGGTCTGGATCGTCCGGAATCGGACGAGGACTGAGAAATGGGTATCCGCAAGTACAAGCCGACGACCCCGGGCCGTCGTGGCTCCAGCGTCGCCGACTTTGTCGAGATCACGCGGTCCACGCCGGAGAAGTCGCTGGTCCGCCCCCTGCACAGCAAGGGCGGCCGTAACAACGCCGGTCGTGTGACCGTTCGCCACCAGGGCGGTGGCCACAAGCGCGCCTACCGAGTGATCGACTTCCGTCGTCACGACAAGGACGGCGTGCCGGCCAAGGTCGCGCACATCGAGTACGACCCCAACCGCACCGCGCGCATCGCGCTCCTGCACTACGCGGACGGCGAGAAGCGCTACATCATCGCGCCGCGTGGCCTGACGCAGGGCGACCGTGTCGAGAACGGCCCGGCCGCCGACATCAAGCCCGGCAACAACCTGGCGCTGCGCAACATCCCGGTCGGTACGACCATCCACGCCATCGAGCTGCGGCCCGGCGGCGGCGCGAAGTTCGCCCGTTCCGCGGGTGCCTCCGTGCAGCTGCTGGCGAAGGAGGGCACCATGGCCCACCTTCGTATGCCGTCGGGTGAAATCCGCCTGGTCGACGCCCGCTGCCGCGCCACGATCGGCGAGGTCGGCAACGCCGAGCAGTCGAACATCAACTGGGGCAAGGCCGGCCGCATGCGCTGGAAGGGCGTTCGCCCGACCGTCCGCGGTGTCGCGATGAACCCGGTTGACCACCCGCACGGTGGTGGTGAGGGCAAGACCTCCGGTGGTCGCCACCCGGTCTCGCCGTGGGGTCAGAAGGAGGGTCGTACTCGCTCGCCGAAGAAGGCATCGAGCAAGTACATCGTCCGCCGCCGCAAGACGAACAAGAAGCGCTAGGAGCGGGTTTAGATGCCGCGCAGTCTCAAGAAGGGGCCCTTCGTCGACGGCCACCTCATCAAGAAGGTGGACGTACAGAACGAGGCAGGCACCAAGAACGTCATCAAGACCTGGTCCCGTCGCTCGATGATCGTCCCGGCCATGCTGGGTCACACCATCGCGGTGCACAACGGCAAGATCCACGTCCCGGTGTTCGTCACCGAGTCGATGGTCGGCCACAAGCTCGGCGAGTTCTCGCCGACTCGCACCTTCCGCGGCCACGTCAAGGACGACCGGAAGTCGAAGCGCCGCTAACGCGGGGTGACTGACTATGACTTACACCGAAGGGACAACCATGGAAGCCAGGGCCCAGGCGCGGTACATCCGCGTCACGCCCATGAAGGCCCGCCGCGTGGTGGACCTCATCCGTGGCATGGATGCCACGGAGGCTCAGGCGGTCCTGCGTTTCGCCCCGCAGGCCGCGAGCGTGCCGGTTGGCAAGGTGCTGGACAGCGCCATCGCCAACGCCGCACACAACTACGACCACACCGACGCCTCTTCGCTGGTCATCAGCGAGGCGTACGTGGACGAGGGCCCGACCCTGAAGCGGTTCCGTCCGCGTGCTCAGGGCCGTGCCTACCGGATCCGTAAGCGGACCAGCCACATCACCGTGGTCGTCAGCAGCAAGGAAGGAACCCGGTAATGGGCCAGAAGGTAAACCCGCACGGGTTCCGGCTCGGCATTACCACGGACTTCAAGTCCCGTTGGTACGCCGACAAGCTGTACAAGGACTACGTCAAGGAAGACGTCGCCATTCGTCGCATGATGACGAAGGGCATGGAGCGGGCCGGCATCTCGAAGGTCGAGATCGAGCGCACCCGCGACCGCGTCCGCGTTGACATCCACACCGCCCGCCCGGGCATCGTCATCGGTCGCCGCGGCGCCGAGGCCGACCGCATCCGTGGCGAGCTGGAGAAGCTGACCGGCAAGCAGGTCCAGCTGAACATCCTCGAGGTCAAGAACCCCGAGGTCGACGCTCAGCTGGTGGCCCAGGCCGTCGCCGAGCAGCTCTCCTCCCGCGTCTCCTTCCGTCGTGCCATGCGCAAGAGCATGCAGAGCTCGATGAAGGCCGGCGCCAAGGGCATCAAGATCCAGTGCGGTGGCCGCCTCGGCGGCGCCGAGATGTCCCGCTCGGAGTTCTACCGCGAGGGCCGTGTGCCCCTGCACACGCTCCGCGCGAACGTCGACTACGGCTTCTTCGAGGCCAAGACGACCTTCGGCCGCATCGGCGTGAAGGTCTGGATCTACAAGGGCGACGTCAAGAACATCGCCGAGGTCCGCGCCGAGAACGCCGCTGCCCGCGCCGGCAACCGCCCGGCCCGTGGCGGCGCTGACCGCCCGGCCGGCCGCGGTGGCCGCGGTGGCGAGCGTGGCGGTCGCGGTCGCAAGCCGCAGCAGCAGTCGGCTCCGGCTGCCGAGGCCCCCAAGGCCGAGGCTCCCGCCGCTGCCGCTCCGGCTGCCGAGAGCACCGGAACGGAGGCCTGACCGAAATGCTGATCCCCCGTAGGGTCAAGCACCGCAAGCAGCACCACCCGAAGCGCAGCGGTATGTCCAAGGGTGGCACGCAGGTTGCGTTCGGCGAGTACGGCATCCAGGCGCTGACCCCGGCGTACGTGACGAACCGTCAGATCGAGGCAGCTCGTATCGCGATGACCCGTCACATCAAGCGTGGCGGCAAGGTCTGGATCAACATCTACCCGGACCGTCCCCTGACGAAGAAGCCGGCCGAGACCCGCATGGGTTCCGGTAAGGGTTCTCCCGAGTGGTGGATCGCGAACGTCAAGCCGGGTCGGGTGATGTTCGAGCTGTCCTACCCGAACGAGAAGATTGCTCGTGAGGCGCTCACCCGCGCTGCTCACAAGCTTCCGATGAAGTGCCGCATCGTTCGGCGCGAGGCAGGTGAGGCGTGATGTCGGCCGGAACCAAGGCGTCCGAGCTGCGCGAGCTGGGCAACGAGGAGCTGCTCAACAAGCTCCGCGAGGCCAAGGAAGAGCTGTTCAACCTCCGCTTCCAGGCGGCGACCGGGCAGCTCGAGAACCACGGTCGGCTCAAGTCCGTCCGTAAGGACATCGCCCGGATCTACACCCTGATGCGCGAGCGCGAGCTGGGCATCGAGACGGTGGAGAGCGTCTGATGAGCGAGAAGACTGTGACTGAGACGAACACCGACCGCGGTTTCCGCAAGACCCGTGAGGGTCTGGTCGTCAGCGACAAGATGGACAAGACCGTCGTCGTCGCTGTCGAGGACCGTGTCAAGCACGCGCTGTACGGCAAGGTCATCCGCCGTACGAACAAGCTCAAGGCGCACGACGAGCAGAACGCCGCCGGCGTCGGCGACCGCGTCCTCCTGATGGAGACCCGGCCGCTGTCCGCCACGAAGCGGTGGCGCGTCGTCGAGATCCTCGAGAAGGCCAAGTAATTCCTGAGGGGCATTCCCCTCAGGCAGGTTCCGCCAGGCTCGGTGGGGTCCGCTCCGGTGACGGAGTGGCCCCCACCGGGAACCGGCAGACGATCAGGAGATAGACGTGATCCAGCAGGAGTCGCGACTTCGCGTCGCCGACAACACGGGTGCGAAGGAAATCCTCACCATCCGTGTTCTCGGTGGTTCGGGTCGCCGCTACGCGGGCATCGGTGACGTCATCGTCGCCACCGTCAAGGACGCGATCCCCGGTGGCAACGTGAAGAAGGGTGACGTCGTCAAGGCCGTCATCGTTCGCACCGTCAAGGAGCGTCGCCGTCAGGATGGCTCGTACATCCGCTTCGACGAGAACGCCGCCGTCATTCTGAAGAACGACGGTGACCCCCGCGGCACCCGCATCTTCGGCCCGGTGGGCCGGGAACTGCGCGAGAAGAAGTTCATGAAGATCATCTCGCTCGCGCCGGAGGTGCTGTAAGCATGAAGATCAAGAAGGGCGACCTGGTTCAGGTCATCACCGGTAAGGACAAGGGCAAGCAGGGCAAGGTCATCGTGGCCTACCCCGCTCAGGACCGCGTCCTCGTCGAGGGTGTCAACCGGGTCAAGAAGCACACCAAGGCCGGCCAGACCGCTCGCGGTTCGCAGACCGGTGGCATCGTCACGACCGAGGCCCCCATCCACGTGAGCAACGTTCAGCTCGTCGTGGAGAAGGACGGCAACAAGGTCGTCACGCGCGTCGGTTACCGCTTCGACGACGAAGGCAACAAGATCCGCGTTGCCAAGCGGACGGGTGAGGACATCTGATGGCTACCACCACCACTCCGCGTCTGAAGACGAAGTACCGCGAGGAAATCGCCGGCAAGCTGCGTGAGGAGTTCTCCTACGAGAACGTCATGCAGATTCCCGGCCTGGTCAAGATCGTGGTCAACATGGGTGTGGGCGACGCCGCCCGCGACTCCAAGCTGATCGACGGCGCCGTGCGCGACCTCACCACGATCACCGGCCAGAAGCCGGCCGTCACCAAGGCCCGCAAGTCCATCGCGCAGTTCAAGCTGCGCGAGGGCCAGCCGATCGGCTGCCACGTCACCCTTCGTGGTGACCGGATGTGGGAGTTCCTGGACCGTACGCTGTCGCTCGCGCTGCCGCGTATCCGTGACTTCCGTGGTCTGTCGCCGAAGCAGTTCGACGGCCGTGGCAACTACACCTTCGGTCTCACGGAGCAGGTCATGTTCCACGAGATCGACCAGGACAAGATCGACCGGGTCCGGGGCATGGACATCACCGTGGTCACCACGGCGACCAATGACGACGAGGGTCGTGCCCTCCTTCGTCACCTCGGCTTCCCGTTCAAGGAGAACTGACCGTGGCGAAGAAGGCTCTGATCGCTAAGGCCGCCCGTAAGCCGAAGTTCGGCGTTCGCGGGTACACCCGCTGCCAGCGCTGCGGCCGGCCCCACTCCGTCTACCGCAAGTTCGGCCTGTGCCGCGTGTGCCTTCGTGAGATGGCTCACCGTGGCGAGCTGCCGGGCGTGACCAAGAGCTCCTGGTAATTCTCCTTCGCCCTCCGGGCGTTGGGAATTGACGGAAGCTCTCGGTAAGCATCTGGTCGGCAGGAGTCCGGCCTCACATGCCGTAGGCTTGTGGGGTTGGGCGCCTGCCGCCCTAGACCGACTTACTACGCCGTAGGTCCCCGCACCGCACCCGTCCTGCCTCTGAGTGGGGAGAGGGATGGCGCATACAGGAAACCCCGGCGAGAGAGGCCGAAGGCCAATTCATGACCATGACTGATCCCATCGCAGACATGCTCACGCGTCTGCGTAACGCGAACTCGGCATACCACGACTCCGTCGTGATGCCGCACAGCAAGATCAAGTCGCACATCGCGGAGATCCTCCAGCAGGAGGGCTTCATCACCGGCTGGAAGGTCGAGGACGCCGAGGTCGGCAAGAACCTCGTCCTGGAGCTGAAGTTCGGCCCGAACCGCGAGCGTTCGATCGCCGGCATCAAGCGCATCTCGAAGCCGGGTCTGCGTGTCTACGCAAAGTCCACCAACCTGCCGAAGGTCCTCGGCGGCCTGGGCGTGGCGATCATCTCCACGTCCCACGGTCTCCTGACCGGCCAGCAGGCTCAGAAGAAGGGCGTAGGTGGGGAAGTCCTCGCCTACGTCTGGTAGTCGGGAACGGAGGAATAGCTCATGTCGCGAATCGGCAAGCTCCCCATCCAGGTTCCCGCCGGTGTGGACGTCACCATCGATGGCCGCACGGTCGCGGTGAAGGGCCCCAAGGGCACCCTCACGCACACCGTCGCGTCGCCGATCGAGGTCACCAAGGGTGAGGACGGCTTCCTCAGCGTCACCCGCCCGAACGACGAGCGTCAGAACAAGGCCCTTCACGGCCTGTCCCGCACGCTGGTGGCGAACATGATCACCGGTGTGACCCAGGGATACACCAAGGCGCTCGAGATCAGCGGTGTCGGTTACCGCGTCCAGGCGAAGGGCTCCAACCTGGAGTTCGCCCTGGGCTACAGCCACCCGATCCTGATCGAGGCCCCGGAGGGCATCACCTTCAAGGTGGAGTCCCCCACGAAGTTCTCCGTCGAGGGCATCGACAAGCAGAAGGTCGGCGAGACCGCGGCCAAGATCCGCAAGCTGCGGAAGCCTGACCCGTACAAGGCCAAGGGCGTCAAGTACGCCGGCGAGGTCATCCGCCGCAAGGTCGGAAAGGCTGGTAAGTAGCCATGGCATACGGCGTGAAGATTGCCAAGGGCGACGCCTACAAGCGTGCCGCCCTCAAGCGTCGCCACATCCGTGTCCGCAAGCACATCTCCGGTTCGCCGGAGCGTCCGCGCTTGGTCGTGACGCGGTCCAACCGCCACATGGTGGCTCAGGTCATCGACGACATCGCGGGGCACACGCTCGCGTCGGCGTCGACCCTGGACGTCTCCATCCGTGGTGGCGAGGGCGACAAGAGCACCCAGGCCAAGCAGGTCGGCGCCCTGGTCGCTGAGCGCGCCAAGGCCGCAGGCGTCGAGGCCGTCGTGTTTGACCGCGGTGGTAACCAGTACGCCGGGCGGATTGCCGCTCTGGCTGACGCCGCCCGTGAAGCCGGGCTGAAGTTCTAAGCCCCGGTTCCTACGCACAGCGGACGTAACAGAGAGAGGTAAATCCAATGGCTGGACCCCAGCGCCGCGGAAGCGGTGCCGGTGGCGGCGAGCGGCGGGACCGGAAGGGCCGTGACGGCGGCGCAGCTGCCGCCGAGAAGACCGCGTACGTTGAGCGCGTCGTCGCGATCAACCGCGTCGCCAAGGTTGTGAAGGGTGGTCGTCGCTTCAGCTTCACCGCGCTGGTCGTGGTGGGCGATGGTGACGGCACCGTCGGTGTCGGCTACGGCAAGGCCAAGGAAGTTCCCGCGGCCATCGCCAAGGGCGTGGAAGAAGCCAAGAAGAACTTCTTCAAGGTTCCGCGCATCCAGGGCACCATTCCTCACCCGATCCAGGGCGAGAAGGCCGCGGGCGTCGTCCTGCTGAAGCCTGCTTCCCCCGGTACCGGTGTGATCGCCGGTGGCCCGGTGCGCGCCGTTCTGGAGTGCGCCGGCGTTCACGACATCCTGTCGAAGTCGCTCGGCTCCGACAACGCGATCAACATCGTGCACGCGACCGTGGAGGCCCTCAAGGGCCTGCAGCGTCCCGAGGAGATCGCGGCCCGCCGTGGTCTGCCGCTCGAGGACGTCGCCCCCGCGGCCCTGCTTCGTGCGCGTGCGGGAGCGGGTGCGTAATGGCTCGCCTCAAGATCACGCAGACGAAGTCGTACATCGGCAGCAAGCAGAACCACCGCGACACCCTGCGTTCGCTCGGGCTCAAGCGCCTGAACGACGTGGTTGTCAAGGAGGACCGCCCCGAGTTCCGCGGAATGGCTCACACCGTCCGCCACCTCGTGACGGTTGAGGAGGTCGACTGACATGGCGGAGAACAAGCCGCTGAAGGCCCATGACCTCCGGCCCGCCCCGGGCGCCAAGACCGCCAAGACCCGTGTGGGTCGTGGTGAGGCGTCCAAGGGTAAGACCGCCGGTCGTGGCACCAAGGGCACCAAGGCCCGCTACCAGGTTCCGGAGCGCTTCGAGGGTGGGCAGATGCCCCTCCACATGCGTCTCCCGAAGCTCAAGGGCTTCAAGAACCCGTTCCGCACCGAGTACCAGGTCGTGAACCTGGACAAGCTCGCGACGCTCTACCCCGAGGGTGGAGAGGTCACCGTGGCCGACCTGGTCGCCAAGGGTGCGGTGCGCAACAACCACCTCGTCAAGGTCCTCGGACAGGGCGAGATCTCCGTGGCGCTGCAGGTTTCGGTTGACGCCGTCTCCGGCTCCGCCAAGGAGAAGATCGCCGCCGCCGGCGGCACCGTCACCGAGCTCGTCTGAGACAACTCGATGGCCTGAACATCCGACCGGGGATGCCTCTCATTTGGGGCATCCCCGGTTGGTCGTTCCTAGGTGGGCATGGTCGCCGGTAAGGTGGCGTGCGTTGTTGTGTGGTATCCCCTCGGGCACCCGCCCGGGTACTTTTGACTGTTACGTATTCGTCGATCCTCAAGACCGTCACCTCTTCGCATTGCGCGGGGGTCGCAGGAGGCACCGTGCTCACCGCGTTCGCCCGGGCGTTCAAGACGCCCGACCTGCGCAAGAAGCTGCTCTTCACGCTCGGCATCATCGTGATCTACCGGCTCGGGGCACACATCCCCGTACCGGGAGTGAGCTACGAGAACGTCCAGACCTGTGTTGATCAGGCCAGCAAGGGCAACAACAGCCTCTTCGGCCTGGTGAACATGTTCAGCGGTGGTGCACTGCTGCAGATCACGATCTTCGCGCTCGGCATCATGCCGTACATCACGGCCAGCATCATTCTCCAGCTGCTGACCGTGGTCATTCCCCGACTTGAGGCGCTCAAGAAGGAGGGGCAGTCCGGCCAGGCCAAGATCACGCAGTACACGCGTTATCTGACCGTCGCGCTCGCCATCCTCCAGGGCACCGGCCTGGTGGCCACCGCCACCAGTGGCGCGCTGTTCAGCGGCTGCCCGGTCGCCGACCAGATCGTGCCGAACCAGTCGATCTTCACGACCATCGTCATGGTGATCACCATGACCGCGGGTACCGCCGCCGTCATGTGGCTCGGTGAGCTCATCACCGACCGCGGCATCGGCAACGGCATGTCGATCCTGATGTTCATCTCGATCGCCGCCAGCTTCCCCGGCGCCCTGTGGGCCATCAAGACCAGCGGCAAGCTGGCCGACGGCTGGATCGAGTTCGGCACCGTCATCCTGATCGGCTTCGTGATGGTGGGCCTCGTCGTCTTCGTCGAGCAGGCCCAGCGCCGTATCCCGGTGCAGTACGCGAAGCGCATGATCGGCCGCAGGTCGTACGGCGGTACCTCGACGTACATTCCGCTGAAGGTGAATCAGGCGGGTGTGATTCCCGTCATCTTCGCTTCTTCGCTGCTCTACATCCCCGCCCTGATCGTCCAGTTCTCCAACTCCACCGCGGGCTGGGCGACCTGGATCAAGGACAACTTCGTCAAGGGCGACCACCCGTACTACATCACGGCGTACTTCCTGTTGATCGTCTTCTTCGCCTTCTTCTATGTGGCGATTTCGTTCAACCCCGAGGAAGTCGCCGACAACATGAAGAAGTATGGTGGGTTCATCCCGGGTATCCGGGCTGGTCGACCTACTGCCGAGTACCTGAGCTACGTGCTCAACAGGATCACTTGGCCGGGCTCGCTGTACCTGGGTCTGATCGCTCTGGTGCCGACGATGGCGTTGGCAGGCTTCGGTGGCGCTAACCAGAACTTCCCGTTCGGCGGGACGAGCATCCTCATCATCGTGGGTGTGGGTCTGGAGACCGTGAAGCAGATCGAGAGTCAGCTCCAGCAGCGCAATTACGAAGGGTTCCTCCGCTGATGCGAATCGTCCTCGTCGGGCCGCCCGGTGCCGGCAAGGGAACGCAGGCTGCGTACCTTGCCAAGAACCTGTCGATTCCGCACATCTCCACGGGCGATCTCTTCCGCGCCAACATCAGCCAGGGCACCGACCTTGGCAAGCAGGCCCGCGCCTACATGGACGCGGGGCAGCTGGTGCCGGACGAGGTCACCATCGCGATGGCCAAGGACCGCATGTCCCAGCCGGACGCCGAGAACGGCTTCCTGCTGGACGGCTTCCCGCGCAACGTGGGTCAGGCCGAGGCTCTTGACGCGATGCTCAAGGACGAGGGCGTGAAGCTGGACGCGGTTCTCGACCTGGAGGTCCCCGAGGACGAGGTCGTCAAGCGGATCGCGGGTCGACGGATCTGCCGCAACGACAGCGCGCACGTCTTCCACGTGACGTACAACCCGCCGAAGGCCGAGGGCGTCTGCGACACCTGCGGCGGCGAGCTGTACCAGCGCGACGACGACTCCGAGGAGACGGTCCGTACCCGGCTGGAGGTCTACCACACGCAGACCGAGCCGATCATCGACTACTACCGGGCCCAGAACCTGGTGGTCACCATCTCCGCGCTCGGCAAGGTCACCGAGGTGACCGAGCGGGCGATGGAGGCTCTCGGGTCCGAGAAGGCCTGAGGGGCAGACCCCGCACTACTCGTACAGTCGGGCGCGGCGGCCCAGGGGGCCCCCGCCCCCACGTTTGGGCGGAGCGGTGTGTAAGCCGCCCCCCCCCCCCCCACGCTGGCCTTGGATGGAGAGAGGGGCCGCGCCCAGGTG